>NZ_JASGFR010000012.1:0-87465 GCF_047605405.1 Rhodomicrobium sp.
GTGGCACGAGCGGCAAAACAGGACGCGCCTCAGCTTGTGCAATCGCGCCCTTGAAGCGCCCAGAGCTGGATGTCGCGCTTCACCTTCGTGCTGAGTTCGGTCGACATCGCATAGTTGCGCGTCACGATCAGCGTGTTGTCGTTGTATTTGTGGAACTGGATCTCGAAGAGCGGCGGGCCATCGCCCGGCTCGAAAAGCTTGACGTTCGGATAGCCTTCCGGGCTTTGCGCGTCTTCGCCGGGGTAACGCTCGCCGGCCTCGTAACGATAGCCGGCAAGCGTCTCGCCCGCGCCAAACCAGCACAGCTTCATCTTCTCGATGAAAGTTTGCAGCACCTGCGGAGGCGGGCCGAAGGAAAGCCGCTGCGGCTCCGATCCGATCAGGCTGTCAACGGCGGGATCCTTCCGCGCGCAACCCTGAGGGATGAAAGCCAAAGCAATGAGAAGCGTAATGCGAAGCCACAAACAAGCCCCCTGACAAGAGATCCCCTGTGCCATTGGGCCCGTTCGTGGCGAAACTTAGGCCCCTGCGGGGTTTGCCGCGCCGCCGCACAGATTTCTGGATGGAAACGCCCATCGCCGTGAACTCCGGCGCGGAATTTCCAGGCTCAGCGCGTGCGTGACGGCGGAGCGAGTTGCGCGATCAGCTTCTTGACGCCGATCTGCCGATGCCGCCGGTGCCGCTCGGCGGTGACGATGCCCTTGAGGACGGCAAGGCTCTCATCCACGTCGCGGTTCACCAGCACATAGTCGTAATCGCCCCAATGCGAGATTTCGGCTTCCGCGCCTTCCAGACGAGCCTCGATGACATGCTGCGCATCCGTCCCGCGCGAATGGATGCGCCGGGAAAGTTCCTCGCCGGACGGCGGCAGGATGAACACACGAACCGCATCTTCGGGCAGAAGCGCCGCGATGGAGGCCGCGCCCTGCCAATCGACGTCGAAAAGCATGTCCCGCCCTTCCGCGAGCGCCGCCTTCACCGGCTCTGCGGGCGTTCCGTAAAAATTGCCGAAGACCTCGGCCCATTCGAGAAGCTCGCCCGCATCGCGCATGCCGTCGAAACGGTCGCGCGTGACGAAATAATAGTCCACCCCGTCCGCCTCCTGCGGCCGCGGCGGGCGCGTGGTGACGGACACCGAATGCCCGAGCGCCCCATCGGCGGCGAGAAGAAGCCGCGCGAGCGTGGTCTTTCCCGCGCCGGACGGCGAAGAGAGGATGAGGCAAAGGCCGCGCCGGTCAGGCGTCGCAGTAGGATCGCTGTTCACGTTGAACTTTCCAAAGAAACACAAGACCGATTTAGAGCGCCTTCGGCGTTTTTGAAAGCGGAACGTTTTGACTTTCGGGAGAAAGACGGTGGCTGCGCCCGCGTCTGCCGAGCGCTGGACGTCTCGCCAGCTCGCAAGATCGTCCGGCCTCTCGATACGCCGCTTTTCCCGCCGCAACGCCTTGCCCGGATGCTCGAAGCCCCGCCGCGTGGCCCCGCTGCGGCCCGAAGCGGGGCGAGCATGCCTTGCGCTTGCACGGGGTTTCGGGCGCAAGGCAGTCCGCGAGCCGGATCAAACGGGCGATAAAGACGCTGCGTCCCGTTGGCGAGACGCGGGTGCGATCAGCGATTCGGATTGCGCTGCGGCAGAGGGATGTCGACGCCCTGAAGCTTGTCGAGCGCCACCGCATCGGCGGCCGTGTCGGCCGTCCTCTCCTCGCGCTGGTTTCGCTCTATGACGCGCCAGCGGGCGACATTCTTTTGATGGTCGCCGTAATTCTCCGCGAAGACATGCGCGCCCGTGCCGTCGGCGACGAAGAAAAGATCCGCGCTCTTCGCAGGCTTCAGGACGGCCTCGATGGCGGCGCGGCCCGGATTTGCGATCGGCGTCGGCGGGAGCCCGGCGTTGCGATAAGTGTTGTAGGGGTTCGTCTCGTCGTCCAGCTCGCTTCTAAGGATCGGGCGTCCGAGCGTGCCCTTGCCGCCGCTGGCGCCGTAGATGATGGTCGGGTCGGCCTCCAGACGCATGCGCTTCTTCAGGCGGTTCAGGTAGACGGCCGCCACCCGTGGACGCTCGTCGGCCCTGCTCGCCTCCTTCTCCACGATGGCCGCGAGGTTGATGACCTGTTCGGGCGTGGTCAATGCCAGCTCGCGCGAGCGGGTCGGCCAAAGCCCTTCGATGAACTTCTTTTGCTCGCCCTGCATGCGCCGGATGAGTTCGTCGCGCGACGTGCCGCGCGCAAACCGGTATGTGTCGGGAAGCAGGCTCCCTTCCGGGGGAATCTCAAGGATATCGCCAACGAGATCCGGGTTCGATTTCAGCCGTTCGACAACCTGAAAGCTCGTCAGCCCTTCCGGTATCGAAACGCTATAGAGAATCGATTTTCCCTCGACGAGCGTGTCGAGCACGTCACGCAGACTCGCCTCTGCCTTGATGTTGTATTCGCCTGCCTTGATCTTGTCGTGAACCTTGAAATAGCGCGAGGCGATGAAGAACGTCCATCGGTCGTTGATGATGCCGTCCTGTTCGAGGCGGCGGGCGATCGCGCTGACGCCCTCTCCCCGCGGCACGACGAATACGGTCGGATAGGCGAGCGGACCGGGCTTGTCGAACTGCAGACGCACGACGTAGGACACCGTGCCAACGGCGATCAGAAGGACGAGGACGAGCGTCAGAAGACGATTCAGAAAGACGACGATAGGGTTTTGGCGGCGTCCCCGGCTGCCCTCGGGGGGCTCGGGTGCGCGCTCGGGTTCGAGCGCTTCCGACGGGCTTCGCGGCAGGACGGAGTAATCCCGCTGGCCGCGATAGGCGGCATTCTGCTTCGAGTAGCGGTTGTTTCCATTCGCGTTGTAAAAGTCGCTCGGCATGTGATCCGACTACTCAGTGACCCCAACGGTTCATTCAGCAATGTATTATGGCAAAAGAGTGTAGAGCGTTCCTCAACGACACAGGCGGGATGACATGAAAGACCACAAGCATGCGCGGACGAGCGGGCGAGGCGCGGGGCGCGCCCCCGGCCGCAGCCGCGTCAGGCGACGCGGCGCAGAATGAGGCTGGCGTTGGTGCCCCCAAATCCGAAGGAATTCGATAACACCGTATCGATACGCTTTTCCTTCGCCTTGTGCGGCACGAGGTCTATGGCGGTCTCGACGGACGGATTGTCGAGGTTGATCGTCGGCGGGCAAACCTGATCGCGAATCGCCAGCGCCGAGAAGATCGCTTCCACCGCTCCGGCCGCGCCGAGCAGGTGCCCCGTCATCGACTTTGTCGACGACATCGCGGCGTTTGCAGCATGGTTGCCGAGCAGGCGCTCGACAGCGCCGAGTTCGATCCCGTCCGCCATCGTGGACGTGCCGTGAGCGTTGATATAGTCGATATCCGACGCACCGATCCCTGCGCGCTTGAGGGCGGCGGCCATGCAGCGATAGGCGCCATCGCCGTCTTCCGAAGGGGCGGTGATATGGTACGCGTCGCCAGACAGGCCGTAGCCGATGATTTCGGCGTAGATCTTCGCCCCGCGCGCCTTGGCGTGCTCATATTCTTCAAGGACGACGACGCCGGCGCCCTCGCCCATCACGAAGCCGTCGCGGTCCCTGTCGTAGGGGCGCGAAGCGCGTTCGGGATCGTTGTTGAAATCGGTGGCGAGCGCCTTGCAGGCCGCGAAGCCCGCGAGCGCCAGACGGCAGAGCGGGCTCTCGGTCCCGCCAGCGACCATGACGTCGGCATCGCCGAGCGCGATAAGGCGCGAAGCATCGCCGATGGCGTGCGCGCCGGTCGAACAGGCCGTAACCACGGCGTGGTTCGGTCCCTTGAGACCATGTTTGATGGAAACGTAGCCGGACGCCAGATTGATGAGACGGCCCGGAATGAAGAACGGGCTGATGCGCCGCGGACCCTTGTCGCGAATGACGTTCGACGCGACTTCGATGCCCTGGAGGCCGCCGATGCCGGAACCGATAAGGACGCCAGTGCTGGTTTGTTCTTCTTCGGTCTTGGGCGCCCAGCCTGCGTCGGCGAGCGCCTGATCGGCCGCCGAGATAGCGAAGACGATGAAATCGTCGACCTTCCGCTGTTCTTTCGGCTCCATCCAGTCATCGGGGTTGAACTCCCCGGCGCCGGTGCCGCGCGGAATGAAACAGCCAATCTGGCACGCGAGGTCCGAAACCTCGAAGTCGGTGACCCGGCGCGCTCCGCTCTTGCCAGCGAGGATATTCGACCAGGCGTGATCCGTCCCGGTGCCCACAGGCGTAACCAGCCCGATGCCAGTGATAACGACCCGCCGCATCTTGCCCTCCGAATTTACTGATCAAGGCTGTCGCGCAAAACTACGTCTTCACCGTCAAACGGCTGGAGGCAGAAACCTCCGCCGCGACGGTGGACGCCATGCGCCGCTCTTGCGAGCCGCTTAGGCCTTCGTGGAATGGCTTTCCAGGAAGCGGATGGCATCGCCGACGGTCTGGATCGTCTCAGCGGCATCGTCCGGGATTTCCACACCGAATTCTTCCTCGAACGCCATCACGAGTTCGACCGTGTCCAGGCTGTCCGCGCCGAGATCGTCGATGAAGCTGGCATTTTCAGTGACCTTGTCGGCTTCGACGCCAAGATGTTCGATGACGATTTTTTTAACGCGGTCCGAGATATCGCTCATTTTTTCCTCACGGTTCCCCAAGTGATCAAGCGCCTAACTTTACTTCGATTAAGCACAGTAGCTTTCTATTCCGCAACACATCGGACTTCGACTGCACCCGGGCGCGAGGTGGCTGGTAGCATTGAAGCTTTGGAGGGGGAAGCCCTTTTTTGGGGCATCGCCACCCACTTTCCACCTTATCTTTAACTTGCGCGCCTAGAAGTTTTCTGTCCGGGTGATTGGCACGGTCTCAGACCATGACCATACCACCGTTTATGTGGAGCGTTTCTCCGGTAATATAGCGGGCTTCCCCGCTTGCCAGAAACACCACAGCGGCGGCGATGTCCTCCGGCTTGCCAAACACGCCGGCCGGGATCGTGGCGGCAATCGCCTCCGTCTGTTTTTCATTCAGCGCGTGTGTCATCGGCGTCTCGATGAAGCCCGGAGCGATGCAGTTGGCGGTGATGTTGCGCGAGGCGACCTCGCGCGCGAGCGACTTCGTCATACCGACGAGCCCCGCCTTGGACGCTGCATAATTCCCCTGCCCCGGATTGCCGATCACGCCGGAGATGGACGCGATGTTGACGATTCGGCCGTAACGCTTCTTCATCATGTTACGGAGCGCCGCGCGGCAGAGAATGAAGGACGACGTGAGGTTGACGGCGATGACGTCGTCCCACTCCTCGTCCTTCATGCGCATGAACAGGTTGTCCTTGGTGATGCCCGCGTTGTTCACCAGAATGTCGAGCTGACCCATGGCGGCTTCCGCCTGGCCGACAAGCGCGGCGACCTGCGCGCGGTCCTTGAGGTCACACGGGAGCACATGCACGCGGCTGCCGATCCGGCCCGCAACTTCGTCGAGCTTCTCGCGACGCGTGCCCGACAGCGCCACCGTGGCGCCTTGCGCATGCAGCGCGACAGCCACAGCTTCGCCGATGCCGCCAGATGCGCCGGTGACGAGCGCGAATTTCCCAGTCAAATCGAACATAGAGGCCATTCCCGCTTTGCCGTCAGCCTTCGCCGCGCGCCTTCAACCAGTCGCCGAAGGACTTGATGTCGTCCGCCGTGCCCACCGCGCGCGCATCCGCTTCGCTGCGGATACGCTTCGCAAGCCCCGTCAGAACCTTGCCCGCGCCGATTTCGAACAGCGTGGCGACACCGTGGTCGACCATGTACGCCACCGATTCGCGCCAGCGTACAACGCCTGTGACCTGTTCGACCAGAAGCGATCTTATCAGAGATGGATCGGAAACGGGAGCCGCCGTAACGTTCGTCACGACCGGCACTTCGGGAACCTTCAGGTCGAGTGCCGCAAGCGCGGTCGCCATCCGGTCGGCCGCGGGGCTCATCAGCGCACAATGGAAAGGCGCGCTGACGGGCAGCGGAACGGCGCGGCGAATGCCGTATTCGGGCGCAAGCTTCGCGGCGCGATCCATCGCGGCCTTCGTGCCTGAAATAACGATCTGGCCGGGCGCGTTGTCGTTCGCAACCTGCGAAACCTCGCCATCGGCAGCGGCGGCCGCGAGCTTCTTCGCGGGTTCGATCTCGGCGCCCAGAAGCGCCAGCATCGCACCCTGCCCTTGCGGCACGGCTTCCTGCATCGCTGTGCCGCGCAATCTGAGAAGCCGCGCGGCTTCAGCGACGGAAAACACGCCGGCGGCCGCAAGCGCGGAATATTCGCCGAGCGAATGCCCGGCGACGTAGACGGGCTTGATCGCCTCCCAGCCGTACTCATCCTTCAGAACGGCGAACGCGGCGAGCGAAACCGCCATCAGCGCGGGTTGCGCGTTGAAGGTGAGCGTCAGCGTCGCCTCGGGGCCTTCCCACATGAGAGCGGACAGCTTTTCTCCGAGCGCCTCGTCGACCTCATCGAAGACGGCGCGAGCCACAGCGAAGTTCTGCGCCAGATTCTGGCCCATGCCGACAGTCTGACTGCCCTGGCCTGGAAATGTAAAAGCGAAGGTCATGCGGTTTTCGCGTCGTCAATCGCGGACAAAATTTTGCGTGATCGCGGTTAAGTCGTTCACGGCTCGTGGCGCCAGAGACACGTTTCCAAGCAGGCTGTCAAGGGCGCACGATCAACCGCCGCCGCGCCATTTTCGCGCCCGCAGCAGGCAACCCAGAGTGCGAAATGTCGAAGACAACGCCCGACAAGCAAAGGTGTTGCACAGCGCGCGCTTTCTCTTATAGTGCGCGCACCGTCCGGTTTGAGGCTGAACGGAACCGGGAGGCTATTCCCTGAAGAAACGCAAGCTTATGTCCGTTTCGACCGGATCGTCTTTCGAGGCGGCTTCGCTGCCGTGGTTCCCGTGTCTCTGCTCTGCTTAAGATCCTTCTGGCCTTTCAAGGCTTGACGGGGGCTCTGCGCCGGACTTTACGTTCAACAGGGAAAGGCCGTTATGCCACTTTACGAGCATACCTTTCTTGCGCGTCAGGATGTCACGGCGCAGCAAGTGACAGGTCTTATCAACACCTACAAGGCCGTTATCGAAGAGAACGGCGGCAAGGTGTCGAAGACCGAATATTGGGGTCTGAAATCGACCGCCTACAAGATCAAGAAGAATCGTCGCGCGCATTATGCGTTCTTCAATATCGACGCGCCCCATCAGGCGGTGCTCGAAATGGAACGCCAGATGGGCATCTCCACCGACATTCTCCGCTTCCTGACGGTGCGGGTCGAGGAACTCGACGAAAAGCCGTCCATCCAGATGCGCAAGCAGGACGAGCGCGACCGTGAACGCGGCGACCGCGACCGTGGCGGCGATCGTGGCCCGCGCGGCCCGCGTCGCGACTTCGGCGGCGGCGGGTTCCGTGAGGGCGGCGATCGTGGCGGCTTCTCGCGCGATGGCGAAGGCGGCGGCCAGCGCTTCGGCGCCCGTCCTCCTCGGTCTGAAACCGCTGCGGCGGGAGGTGAAGAATGAGCATGCAAGGCACCAGCGGCGGCGCTCGCCGCCCGTTCTACCGCCGTCGCAAGACCTGCCCCTTCTCGGGCGAGAACGCGCCGGTCATCGATTACAAGGACGTGCGTCTTCTTCAGCGCTTCGTTTCGGAGCGTGGGAAGATCGTGCCGAGCCGCATCACGGCGGTGTCCGCGAAGAAGCAGCGCGAACTGGCCAAGGCCATCAAGCGCGCGCGCTTCCTCGGCCTTCTGCCCTACGTGCTGAAATAGGAGCGAGGCGATATGCAAGTTGTTCTTCTTCAGCGCATCGGCCGCCTGGGTCAGATGGGCGACGTCGTGAAGGTGCGCCCGGGTTTCGCGCGCAACTACCTGCTTCCGCAGGGCAAGGCGCTCCGCGCCACCAAAGAAAACCTCGTTCGCTTCGAAAAAGAGCGTGCGCAGCTTGAGGCTCACAACCTCGAACGCAAGCAGGAAGCCGAAGCGGTCGCAAAGAAGCTCGACGGTCAGCGCGTCATCGTGATCCGGCAGGCGGGCGATTCAGGCCAGCTTTACGGTTCGGTGTCGACGCGCGATATCTCCGACGCCGTGACGGCCGCCGGCTTCACCGTCGATCGTGGTCAGGTGCTTCTCGATCACCCGATCAAGACGCTCGGCATCCATGAAGTGCGCGTAAGCCTCCACCCGGAAGTGTCGGTGAAGGTCTCCGTCAACGTGGCGCGCACGGAAGAAGAAGCCCTCCGTCAGGCCAAGGGCGAAGACGTGCTGCACGAGCGCGACGAATATGCCGCAGACTACGCTGCCGAGCAGGCAGCCATCGCGGCGGAGACCCTGTTCGACGGCGAAGAAGCCATCGAACAGTAACTTACGCAATAAACGTCGACTTATCCTTAGGGCGCAAGATTTTATCTTGCGCCCTTTTTCGTGTCGCACGCCTTATATTGCTCAGCGCATTTCTGCATGGCTGCATCCCAAAAACGCGAATTCTCCAGAAGTATAGTTGATCCGACTTTTGGCTAAGCCTAGCGTTTCGGCGCTGGCCCCGCGCCATTCGACGCCCGGCCTATAAAATCGCGAAAGAACAGCAAAAGAAGGTGTGGCCGTGACAGGATCGCGCGTGCTCAACCGTGCGCTTCGGAGCAAGATTATGTCTGCGACCGAAGCCGCGGCTCTTATTCCGGCAGGATCGAACGTAGGCATGAGCGGGTTTACCGGCTCCGGCTACCCGAAAGCAGTGCCACAGGCCCTCGCCGAACGCATCAACGCGCTCCATGCGGATGGCTTCGATTACAAGATCGGCGTATGGACCGGCGCCTCGACCGCCCCTGAACTCGACGGCGCTCTCGCTGCCGTCGACGGCATCGAGATGCGCCTTCCCTATCAGTCCGACCCGGCCTGTCGCGCCCGCATCAACGCGGGGCAGATGGATTACATCGACATCCACCTGTCGCATGTCGCGCAATTCGTGTGGTTCGGCTTCTACGGCAAGCTCGACGTCGCCGTCGTGGAGGTCGCGGGTGTCCTCGAAGACGGTCGGCTCATTCCGGCCACATCGATCGGCAACAACAAGACGTGGCTCGATCAGGCCGACAAGATCATCCTTGAAGTCAATAACCGCATCAACCCCGCCATGGAGGGGATGCACGACATCTATTACGGCACGGCGCTACCGCCGCACCGGAAGCCCATCCCGCTTGTGACGCCGGCCGACCGCATCGGCGAGCCATATTTCCGCTGCGATCCCTCGAAAATCATCGGCATCGTCGAAACCCACGCCTTCGATCGCAACTCGGCTTTCACGCCGCCCGACGAAACATCGCGCCTCATCGCCGGCCACATCCTGGACTTCCTCGCGCACGAGGTCAAAAAAGGGCGCATGCCCGAGAACCTGCTGCCGCTGCAATCGGGCGTCGGCAATACCGCGAATGCGGTCATGGCGGGGCTTGAGCAGGGCCAGTTCGATAACCTCACTGCGTATACCGAGGTGCTTCAGGACGGCATGCTGCACCTTCTCAAGAGCGGCAAGATGAACTTCGCTTCCGCGACGGCGTTTTCGCTGAGCCCCGAAGCCGTGGAAGACTTCAACCGCGACGTCGATTTCTACCGTGAACGCGTTCTGCTGCGTCCGCAGGAAATTTCGAATCATCCGGAAGTGATCCGCCGCCTCGGCGTCATCGCGATGAACGGCATGATCGAGGCCGACATCTACGGCAACGTGAACTCCACGCACATTCGCGGCTCGTCGATCATGAACGGCATCGGCGGCTCGGGCGACTTCGCGCGCAATGCCTACCTGTCGTTCTTCATGACGCCGTCGACCGCGAAGAACGGCCAGCTTTCCTGCATCGTGCCGATGGTCAGCCACGTCGATCACACTGAGCACGACGTGCAGGTGATCGTGACCGAGCAGGGGCTTGCCGATCTGCGCGGTCTCACGCCGAAACAGCGGGCCAAGCTCATCATCGAAAACTGTTCGCACCCGAGCTATCGCCCGGCGCTGCAAGCCTATTACGATCGCGCGCTGCGCGAATCTCCGGGCCGCCATACGCCGCACATGCTGAACGAAGCTTTTTCGTTCATTCAAAGCTGGAAAGCGGAGAAGGCTGCGATGGAGGTGGAGAAAGCGATCCACTCCGGTCTCGCCGCGACGAAAGTCCCGGCCTGACGGCTTGGCGACTTCAAGGCCGGGGCGTATGTGGTCCCGGTATCGCCTTGCCGGCGACAAAATATCGGCTGATTTCAATGGCTCGAAAATCGCTTTGCGGCTTTCGGGCCATTTTTCTTGACCGTAGCGGTCACCATCGCAGCGCAATCGAGAGTGCCGACAGGCGCTTCGCGGGGGACGACCTCGTCCGCGCAAATCGAGAACCGGAGTTTTTCAACGCATGACCGCCGATCTGGCCGCTGTGTTGGCGTTACTCGCCATCACCGTGGCGATGTTCAGCCTCAATCGTCCCAGAATGGACGCCGTAGCGCTTATCATGATGACGGCCCTGCCGCTGACGGGCGTCATAACGATGAACGAGGCGCTGGCCGGATTCAGCGACCCTAACGTCATCCTCATCGCGGCGCTTTTCGTGATCGGCGAAGGGCTCGTGCGCACGGGCGTCGCCCAGCGTCTCGGCGATTCGCTCGCGAAAAGCGCGGGGCGGAACGAGACACGCATGATCGCTCTCCTGATGGTCATCGTGGCGGGCATCGGCGCTTTCATGAGTTCGACCGGCGTCGTCGCGATCTTCATTCCCGTCGTCCTGCGCATCGCGCAGAATTCGGGCGTGGCGCCGGGGCGCCTGCTGATGCCCCTCAGCATGGCCGCGCTCATCAGCGGCATGATGACACTCGTGGCGACCGCGCCGAACCTCGTCGTCAACAGCGAACTCGCGCGGCACGGACATGAGGGCTTCGGTTTCTTCGCCTTCACGCCCTTCGGCCTGCCTATCCTCATTCTGGCCGTGGGCTACATGGTCTTCGCGCGGCGCTGGCTCGTCTCCCGCATGGACGCGAACCTAAAGGCGACGATGCTTCCCCGCTTCGCGACCTGGGTAAGCGAATACAGCCTTGCCGGACGCGGGCACCGGCTCGCGATCATGGAAGGCTCGCCCCTCGCGGGCAAGCGCATCGACGAGCTTCGCCTGCGCGCGACCGCGGGCGTCGACATCATTGCCATCGAAAGGCGCAAGTATTTCAACCGGCAGACCTTGAAGCCCTCCGCGGACGTGCAGCTCGAATCGGGCGACATCCTTTTCGTCGCGACCGCCCCCGCCTCCGACATCGCGGCGTTCGCCCATGAAAATGCGCTGACGATCCTGCCGATCGAAGGCCGCGACTTCGCCGACCGGTCGCACGCGGTGGGCATGGCCGAGCTTATCGTCCCGGCCACATCGAAACTCATCGGCAAGACCATCGTCCAGGCGGCGATCCGCACGCATTACGGCCTGTCTGTGGTCGGGCTCAAGCGAGGCAAGAAGGCATTTGCCGGCAATCTTCGCGACGAGCCTCTGAAACTCGGGGACACGCTGCTCGTGGCCGGACCATGGCACGCGATCGAGCTTCTCCGGTCACCGGCTGACGATCTCGTTATTCTGAAGGTGGCCGCCGAAATCGACGAGCAGGTGCCGGCCGCGATGCGCGCGCCCTTCTCCCTCGGGGTTCTCGCCCTCGTCGTGGCCGCGATGATGACGGGGATCGTGCCGAACGTGCAGGCGGCGCTGATGGGCTGCCTTCTTCTCGGACTGTTTCGCTGCGTGGACATGAACGCCGCCTATCGTTCGATCCACTGGCAGACCCTTGTCGTCATCGTCGGGATGCTGCCCTTCTCGCTTGCGCTTCAGAAGACCGGCGGAATCGACCTCGCTTCCGGCTTGCTGATCGACGCGCTCGGCAACGCCCAACCGCATGTGATGCTGGCGGCCCTTTTCGCCGCGACCGCCGCGCTCGGGCTCTTCATATCGAACACCGCGACGGCGGTGCTGATGGCGCCTGTCGCATTGTCCGTTGCGGCGCAGCTTGGCGCGTCGCCCTATCCCTTCGTGATGACCGTGGCGCTTGCCGCATCGGCGGCGTTCATGACGCCCGTGTCGTCGCCGGTGAACACTCTGGTGGTCGGTCCCGGCAACTACACCTTCCTCGATTTCGTGCGGGTGGGCGTGCCCTTTACCCTCGCCGTCATGGTGATGGTGGTGATCCTCGTGCCGCTCGTGTTTCCGTTTCAGGCCGAGGCGCTGGTGGCGGCGCAATAAAAGCCCCAAGGCAAGGCGGCGCGGGTTTCCCCGCGCCGTCCCGGTCGAACTGCCCCGTGTCACCCCGAAGCAACTCGTCCCCCCAACAGGGTTACTGCACGCGTTTCCAGGTCCGCGACTTACAGATCAGGCCGCCCGCGACGCAGCCTTCAAGCTTCACTTCATCCTTGCTCACGGATGTCACATATCCGGTGTAGGTCTCGCCGTCCTCGCTGTTGTAGAGCTTGCCCTTCCACTTGTCCGAGCCCGACTTCGTCGCGCCGTTCATGAGCACGACGCCCGCCATGGAGCGTCCCTTGAGCTGCGGATTGGGGTTTGCGTCGTCCTTCTCACGGCCCTTGCCCGGCTTGACGACCTTCACGCAGATGCCGCCGCCACAGGAATATACCGAAACGATGCCGCCTGAATCCGCATCGCGCCATGTGCCGATGGCGTCTTCAGCGGCGGCATGGGCCGAAAGCGGCAATGCGACGGCAAGCACGCAAGCGCCCGCTATGGCGCGAATGCGCTGTCCCTTGATCATCTCCATCCCCTATTTTTTGCGTCTTATTCTGACAAAAATGTCAGTGTGAGGCTCACGCTATCACCGGCGGAAAATTCCTCAAGTCAAACTTCAGTTGAGGGGCGTTCTCCCGCACGCGCCGAGTCGGGTTGCGGCGCCTACACTGTCAAGGCACGGTTCGAAACGTTAAGGACTCTTCCAGCGGAATCATTCCGCTGTGCACGCATGGCGAATCGAAGGCGGGGCGCCTTTCGGGGCGGATCGCGAATCTGGTTTTATCGCGCCCATGAGACGCTCCCCCGCCCTTTCCGCCGTTCCTGCCAGGTCCGCCCTGGCGGAAAGCATAGAGTCCCTGCCGTTCCGGCAGGCCCCGCATAACATCGAGGCCGAGCAGGCGCTGCTCGGCGCGGTGCTGATCAACAACGAATCGTTCGACCGCGTATCCGGCTTTCTTGAGCCGAATCATTTCTTCGAGCCGCTCCATGGCCGCCTGTTCGAGGTCATGGGCAAGCTCATTCAGGCGGGCAAGCACGCCTCGCCGATCACGCTGAAGACCTTTTTCGACAACGAGCCGCCGATCGGCGAAATCACGGTCGCGCAATATCTCGGCCGCCTCGCCGCCGCCGCCACCACCATCATCAACGCGCAGGCCTATGGCCGCACGATCTACGATCTCGCCGTGCGCCGCGAACTCATCCTCATCGGCGAGGACATGGTGAATGTCGCTTACGATTCGCCCATCGAGCAGCCGCCGGAGCGCCAGATCGAGGAGGCCGAGCAGCGGCTCTACGATCTCGCCGACAAGGGCAAGTACGGCTCCGGCTTCATGTCCTTCGGCGATGCCACCATCGAAGCGGTCGAGATGGCGGCGCGCGCCTATGAGCGCGATGGTGGCCTGTCGGGCCTCTCATCCGGTCTGACCGACCTCGACAAGATGATGGGCGGCCTGCAAAATTCCGACCTGCTCGTGCTCGCGGGGCGCCCGTCGATGGGTAAGACGGCTCTCGCCACCAACATCGCCTTCAACGTGGCGAAGGCCTATCGCACGCGCCAGAAGGATGACGGCACCACCGAGGCCGTCGATGGCGCGGTCGTCGGCTTCTTCTCACTCGAAATGTCGTCCGAACAGCTCGCGACGCGTATTCTCGCCGAGCAGGCGCAGATCCCGTCCGAGAAGATCCGGCGCGGCAACATCTCCGACGTCGAGTTCCAGCGCCTCCAGCAGGCCGCGATGGAACTTCAGACGCTGCCGCTGTTCATCGACCACACGGGCGGCATTTCAATCGCGCAGCTTGCGGCGCGCGCCCGCCGTCTGAAGCGCCAGAAGGGCCTCGGCCTCATCATCGTCGACTACCTCCAGCTTCTGACGGGCTCCGCGAAGCGCTCGCAGGAAGGCCGCGTGCAGGAAGTTTCGGAAATCACGGTCGGCCTGAAGGCGCTGGCGAAGGAACTCGCGGTGCCGATCATCGCGCTGTCCCAGCTCTCGCGTCAGGTGGAAAACCGTGACGACAAGCGCCCGCAACTGTCAGACCTGCGCGAATCGGGCTCGATCGAACAGGATGCCGACGTCGTGATGTTCGTCTTCCGCGAAGAGTATTATGTTTCGCGGAAGGAGCCTTCGCTGACGAAGGTGGAAGAGCACCAGAAATGGCAGGATGAGATGGATCAGGTGCAGGGCCTCGCCGAGGTGATCATCGGCAAGCAGCGTCACGGTCCCACGGGCACGGTGCGGCTGCAATTCCAGTCCGACATCACGCGCTTCGGCGATCTCGCCGACGACCGCCGCGTGCCCGAGCGGTACGAATAGCCATGGTTGCGACGGGCATGGACACGGCATTTTCAGAGGCGGTCGAGCGGGCGCTCGCCGAGGCCCCGGCTTCCGCCAACGGTGTACTGATCATCAGGCTTCCGGCGCTTCGGCGAAACTATCGCCGCGCGGCCGAGGCCTCGCTCAAGGCCGAGACGGCGGCCGTGGTGAAGGCCGACGCTTATGGCCTTGGCATTCAGCCTGTTCTGTCGGCGCTGCAGAAGGAAACGGCCCGAACTTTCTTCGTCGCGACACTCGACGAGGCGCTCGCTCTGCGCGCCCTCGCGAACGACGCCACGATCTACACCCTGAACGGGCTCCTGCCGGGCACGTCCGCTGTCTACCGCGAAGCCAGGCTTCGCCCGGTGCTGAACAGCCTCGCCGAGGTCGAGGAATGGTCCGCCTACTGTCGGGAGCACGATACGCGGCTTCCCGCCGCGATCCAGTTCGACACGGGCATGTGCCGTGTCGGCCTCGAACCGGAGGCCGCCGATGCGCTGGCCGCCAGGCCGGAGCTGTTGCAGCCGTTCCGCCCCGCCGTGCTCATGAGCCATCTTGTGCACGCGGACGAACCGATGCACCCGTTCAATGAGGTTCAATTCAAGCGCTTCGAGGCGGTGACGTCGCTTTTTCCCGGCATCGCGAAGAGCCTCGTCAATTCGGCGGGCTGCCTGCTCCGCCGCAAATATCATCTCGACCTCGCCAGGCCCGGCATCGCGATCTATGGCGGCAATCCGCAGAAGGTGGAGCCGTCGCAGTTCGAGCCGGTCGTCTGGCTGTTCGGGCGCGTCGTGCAGGTGCGGCATGGTGAAAAGGGGTTCACCGTCGGCTATGGCGCGACAGAGACGCTGAAGCGCGACAGCCGTATCGCCACCGTCGGCGTCGGTTATGCGGACGGCTATTTCCGCGCGCTTTCCTCGTCCGACGAGAAGCCGGGCGCTGTTGGCCATATCGGCGAACACGCGCTTCCGCTTCTCGGCCGCGTATCCATGGACCTCACGACCTTCGACGCGACGGATGTGCCGCAGGCGCTCTTGAATCGCGGCGGCTTCGTCGAATTGCTTGGCGAAAAGACCACGGTGGACGACCTCGCGCGGATCACGGGCACCATCGGCTACGAAGTGCTGACCTCGCTCGGGCGGCGCTATCACCGCGTTTATGTCGATGAGTAAGGGCGCGGCGGATTACGTCTGCCAGTCCTGCGGAGCGGTGTCGCCGAAGTGGCAGGGCAAATGCCCCGCCTGCGGCGACTGGAACACGCTCGTGCAGGAAGCCGCAGCCGTGTCCGCGCCCGGCGGCGTCGGGCTGAAGGCGAAGCGGCGCGCGAAAGCATGTGCCGTCGAAAGCCTCGACGCGGAAGGCCGCGACGTACGCCGCATCTCGTCGGGCATCGGCGAACTTGACCGCGCGGTCGGCGACGGCTTCGCGCAGGGATCGGCGGTGCTTCTTTCGGGCGAGCCGGGCATCGGCAAATCCACACTCCTGTTGCAGGCCGCCGCTGCCATCGCCGAACAGGGTCACGGCTCGCTCTACTTTTCCGGCGAAGAGGCGACCGACCAGATTCGCCTGCGCGCCCACCGCCTGGGGCTCGCGAAAGCGCCGCTCGGCCTCGTGGCGGAAACCTGCGTCGAACGCATCCTCGCCACCATCGAGCAGGGCGCGCCCCCGGATTTCGTGGTGATCGACTCGATCCAGACGCTCTGGACCGAGAGCATCGAATCCGCGCCCGGCACCGTCAGCCAGGTGCGCGCGAGCATGCAGGCGCTGATCGCGCTGGCGAAGACGAAAGGACCCGTGATCGTCGTCGTCGGCCACGTCACGAAGGACGGCCAGATCGCCGGGCCCAAGGTGATCGAGCACATGGTCGACACCGTTCTCACCTTCGAGGGCGAGGGTGCGCACAATCTCCGCCTTCTTCGCGCGACCAAGAACCGATTCGGCGCCTCGAACGAGATCGGCGTCTTCGACATGCATGGCGACGGCCTTCGCGAGGTGTCGAACCCATCCGAGCTGTTCCTGAGCCTCGATCACTGCGACGCTGCGGGAAGCGCAATCTTCGCCGGGATCGAGGGCACCCGTCCGATCCTCGTCGAGGTGCAGGCATTGCTCGCGCCCTCGCCCTATGCCGCGCCGCGCCGTGCCGTCGTCGGCTGGGACACGAACCGCCTCGCGATGATTCTCGCCGTGCTTGAAGCGCGCTGCGGCGTCAAGATCGGCCCTCAGGACGTTTACCTGAACGTCGCCGGCGGCCTCCGCATCACCGAACCCGCCGCCGATATGGCCGTTGCCGCCGCGCTTTTGTCGGCATTTACCGGCATTGCCTTGCCCCGCGACGCGGTGTATTTCGGCGAAGTCGGACTGTCCGGGGCGCTGCGTCCCGTGCAGCAGATGAGTGTCCGATTGAAGGAGGCGCAGAAACTCGGCTTTCGCCAGGCTTACCTGCCATCGGCGGGAGAAATCTCCGCAAGCGGTCTTGCCGTCAAATTAACCCGGCTGCCACAATTGAAAGATTTGGCTACTCTTTTCGCGTAAACCGCCGTAGAAGGTGCATGCAATTGGCGCGATCTGCATGAAAGGGAAGGCTCATGCCGATTCAGGGGCTCGACATCATACTCGTTGCCATCATGATCTTTTCGGGCTTCCTCGCCATGCTGCGGGGCCTGACGCGCGAAATGCTGTCCATCATGTCCTGGGCTCTGGCGGCCATCGTGACGCTGCTCGCCTACTCGCACTTCAAGGAAGACGTGCGCGGCATGATCGATACGCCCATGCTCGCGGATGCGACGCTGATCGCGCTCGCCTTCATCACCAGCCTGATCCTGTTCAGCCTTCTCACCGCCAACATTTCGGAGCGCGTGCTCGACAGCCGCGTCGGAGCGGTGGACCGCACGCTTGGCTTCGTCTACGGCCTCGTGCGCGGGCTTATTTTGGTCGTGATCGCCTTTCTGATCGTAAGCCAGATCGTCGATCGCCCGAACTTGCCGCGATGGGTGCGCGAAGCGCGTTCGCTCCCGCTCATTGAAAGCACCGGCGATACCATTAAATCCTTGTTGCCCGACAACCCAGAGTCGCTGTTCAAACGTGACCGGCCAGCTTCGCCCGCGCCCGAAGCTGAACGGGGTTGAGGCCTTTCTGAAGGGCGCCCCTCCGGCCCCGCCGGAGACTGCTAAAAGGACGAAGCCAAGTGGACGAGATTGCCGGCATTCCGCCTTTGCCGACGGAGCCTTTCGGGCTGGCTGACGACAAGTTGCACGAAGAATGCGGCGTGTTCGGCGTTTTCAATCATCCCGAAGCCGCAGCGCTCACGGCGCTCGGACTTCACGCCCTTCAGCATCGCGGGCAGGAAGCGGCGGGCATCGTCACCTTCGACGGCACGCAGTTTCACGCGGAGCGCCGCCTCGGCCTCGTCGGCGATCACTTCAACCGCAAGGGCGTGATCGACAATCTGCGCGGCAATATGGCCGTCGGACATGTCCGTTATGCGACAGTCGGCGAAACCGCGCTCCGAAATGTGCAGCCGCTGTTCGCGGATCTCGACATCGGCGGGTGCGCCCTCGCCCATAACGGCAATCTCACCAACGCGCTGACGCTCCGTCGCGAACTCGTCTCCTCCGGCTCCATCTTCCAGTCCACCTCCGACACCGAAGTCATCGTCCATCTCATCGCGCGCAGCCGCGAGCGCCGCGACGGCTTCATGAGCCGCCTTTTCGACGCGCTTCGCCAGATCGAGGGCGCCTATGCCCTTGCCGCACTCACCCGCAAGCGGCTCATCGGCATCCGCGATCCGCTCGGCATTCGTCCGCTCGTCATCGGCAAGCTGGGCGACGCGACGATCCTCTCGTCCGAAACCTGCGCGCTCGACATCATCGGTGCCCAGTTCGTCCGCGAGGTGGAGAACGGCGAGGTTGTCGAAATCTCCGATCAGGGCATCGACAGTCACCGCGCCTTCCCGGCGCAGCCCGCGCGGCCCTGTATCTTCGAATATATCTATTTCGCGCGTCCCGATTCCATCATGGGCGGGCATTGCGTCTATGATGTGCGCAAGGGCCTCGGCCGCGAACTCGCCCGCGAAGCCCCCGCCGACGCCGATGTCGTCGTGCCCGTGCCGGACTCGGGTGTCCCCGCCGCCATCGGCTACGCCCATGAAGCGCGTATCCCGTTTGAACTCGGCATCATCCGAAACCACTATGTCGGACGAACCTTCATCGAGCCGGAGCAGCGTATCCGCAAGCTCGGCGTGAAGCTGAAGCACAACCCGACGCCGTCGATCAGCGTCGAAGGCAAGCGCATCGTGCTCATCGACGATTCCATCGTGCGCGGGACGACGTCGACCAAGATCGTCACCATGATGCGCGAACACGGCGCGCGCGAAGTGCACATGCGCATCGCCTGCCCGCCGATCAAATACCCCGACTTCTACGGCATCGACACGCCGGACACCGGAGCGCTCCTCGCCGCAAACCACGATGTGGAGGGCATGCGCCGCATTCTCGGCTGCGACAGTCTCGCTTTCCTCACGGTCGACGGCACCTATCGCGCGCTCGGACAGCCGCGCCGCGACCCGGACCAGCCGCAATTCACCGATCATTGCTTCACGGGCGATTATCCGACGAGGCTCCGCGACTGGGACGGCCCGGAACCGGGTCAGCAGCACCGGCTTTCGCTGATGGCGGTCTGATCTGAAGGCGAGCGCCTCCGATGAGGGAGCGCACCAATATCGTTTCTTCGCGCTTTCCGGCAGAAACCGTACGCAATCCCGAAAGCGCTCTCCAGGGTCGTGCCGCAATTCCGGCATGGCTCGGCGTTGTATGTTCAACAGTCGGTCGGACCGATCTAGCTCATGAATGGTTGAAAACGTGACATCCGAACCTTCCCTGCCGCGCTTCGACGGCAAAGTCGCGCTCGTGACAGGCGCCTCGCGCGGCATCGGCCGCGCCATCGCGAAAGCGCTCGCCCTTCAGGGGGCGCATGTGGTGGCCACGGCCCGAACGCAAGGCGCGCTCGAAGAACTTGACGACGAGGTGCGGGCGGCTGGTGGTGTACCGCTCTCCATCCTGCCGTTCGACCTCGACAAGCAGCTCGGCGAAATCGACACGCTCGGCCCGACGATCTACCAGCGCTGGCAGAAGCTCGACATCTTCGTCGGCAATGCCGGGCTGCTCGGTCCGCTTTCACCGCTCGGCCACATCAAGGAAGGCGACTGGGCGCTCACGCTCCAGATCAACCTCACGGCCAACTGGCGGCTGATTCGCACGCTCGATCCGGTTCTGAAGCTTTCGCCAGCGGGCCGCGTGCTGTTCGTCACCTCGGGCGCCGCTCAGCGCGCCCGCGCCTATTGGGGGCCGTATTCGGTATCCAAGGCGGGGCTCGACGCGTTGGCAAAGACCTATGCGCACGAAAACGCCTCGACGAACATCCGCGTGAACCTCCTCGATCCCGGCAAGATCCGCACCCACATGCGCGCGAAAGCCTATCCGGGCGAAGAGCCCAGCACGTTACCGCCACCGGACGTGCTCGTGCCGCTCGCGCTGTCGCTCCTGACGCCCGAAACGACCGCGTCGGGGGAGATCTTCACCTTTACGCCGGAAACGTCGCTCTAGCGTCGTCATCCTTCTTCATCGTGCGGCCTGCCTTCTTACATGAGAGGCAGGCTGCAACGTTTTGAGGAGCAGGTTTCATGGCGTCGAACCGTTCGATGAAGGAGAACAAGCTCGACGTGCGCACCGGCGGGCTGCTTCTGAGGCCGCTGGAGAAGGACGACCTGCTCTTCGTGCACAAGCTCGATAACAATTCGAGCATGATGCATTACTGGTTCGAGGAGCCTTACGAGGCTTATGTCGAGCTTCAGGAGCTTTACGAGAAGCACATCCACGACCAGAGCGAGCGCCGCTTCGTGGTCGAGGTGGAGGGCCAGCGGGTCGGCCTCGTGGAACTCGTCGAAATCAATTACATCCACCGCCGCGCCGAGTTCCAGATCATGATCGCGCCGGAGTTTCAGGGGCGCGGCTACGCGAAGAAGGCGACGAGCCTCGCGATGCAATACGCCTTCTCGACGCTCAATCTCTACAAGCTCTATCTCGTCGTGGACGCCGACAACGAGAAGGCCATCCACATTTACGAGCAGATGGGCTTCATCAAGGAAGGCGATCTTATCAAGGAATTCTTCGTGGAGGGCGAATATCACAACGCCCTTCGCATGTGCATCTTCCAGGACCAGTTCTTCCGCGATCACGCGCGAAGGAAATAGGGCTGCGTCCGAGACGACGCCGCGACCACAGCCTTATCATTTGCGGGAATAATCGTCGTACACGCCCCGGAAAATGTCGAGAAACGGCGGGGCCGATCAGCCGATGCGCTGCTCGTCCACCACCTCGACCTGAAACAGGCCGCCGTTCTCATTTGCCGCCGCCTCAACGAGCATGCCGGCAACCCCCAACACGGCCCCGGCCATCACAGCGTCTTCTCGCGGTTTTATGAGGAGTGTGTACATCCTGCCGGGCTTGGCTTCGATCCTGAGATTGAAGACGTTGGGATGGTCCCAGACATCGACGGAAACGTTATGCAGACCAGCAGGAACATCCAATATGGCACCCGCTCCGTTGCCGATGTCGGCGACTTCCTTGCCGTCGATCTTCACACGCGCGCCGCGGCCCGACGCCAAAAACTGCTCCGAGCGAACGATCTTCACACGCGACTGGCCGCCGGTAAGCGGCTGCTTCAGAAGCCCTTCGTTCTGAATGCCTGTGCTTCCGCAAGCCGAAAGCGTCGCAGCAAGCCCAAGCGCAACTGCGACCAGAATGATGTTTTTCATGTTTCCCCACTCGAAGTGCCCAGGTGGAGATCATGCACAATTGACGACTGAAGAATGTAACCAAATGGTTACATTGGGAAACAAATCAAAAACGGTTATGGCTCGTCGGGATTTCACCGAAGCGTCGGATCAAGCTCCGCGTAGTTCGGGAACTTCTGCAACGTCTCTTCGCCGCGCGTCGGCTCAAGATAGGGCAGCACACGCTTCAGGATCGCGTTGGCGATGGGCGAGGTGTGCCGCACATACAGGTCGAGCGGACGAAGCTCGTGGCGCATTTGCAGCTTCGGGCCGTAGCCGAGGCTCGTGCTGACGATCTCCTTGAAGCCGTTCGCGATAGCCCATGAAATCGTGTCGCGCATCACGTAGAAATACAGGTGGAGCTGCAGCGCGATGGTGTAGTCGAGGCCGAGATATTCGCCGTAGAGCTTGTCGCCCTCGATGAGGCAGAGCGAAAAGGCGATCACCCTGCCCTCCTGCCGCCAGATGAAAAAGCGCGCCTTGTCCGGCATGCGGCGGCCAAGCTCGGAGAAGTATTCCTTCGTGAGCTTCTCGAACTTCATGTCCGACTTTTCGTAAACCTGCTCGTAAAGCGCGAAAATCTGATCGAGCGCTTCACCGGCGTTATGGCGAACCTCAAGCTCGATCGGCGCCGACTGCTCCGCCGCCTTGAACTTCCTGCGAAACTCCGTGCGGCGCTTGCTCTTGATCGCCTTGTTCAGATAGTCGTCGAAACTCTTGTATGCGGAAATGTCGAGGCGCGTCATCGGCATGCTCGGAACCGCCGTGAAGCCCTTTTCGCGAAAAGCGGACAACGCCTCGCGATACTCGGCCGGGAACTCCTTCAGCACGATCAGCGACGCCTTCTCCGCTCGCGCGAGACGAACGATATCGGCCGAGAGTGCCTCGGCTTCGCTGGCGCGCGTGGCCTGATCCCTGGCGGCGAGATGTCCCTCGCCCGCTGCGCAGCCCATCATCAGCGTGCGCATGGTAAGGAAACGCGGCCAGACCCGCCGCACGCGGTCGACGAGGCCCTTCAACCGCCGCCCGGACCCCGCGACGAGATCCTGATCGAGTAAGAAGAACGGCTGCACCGCCATGACGCGGCCAAAGCGGTCTGTCAGAGCGAAATAGCGATAGCGGAATTCCGGACAGACCGTGTCCTCCACGATCTCGTAATAGCGATGGTCCTTCCTCAGATGCGCGAAGGCAGTCGACCAGACAGGCAAACCGGCAAGCGAGCGGCGCTCGACGATGGCAACGCTTCCCTTTGCGGAGACACCCAATTCCGCAGGGCGCGCCACCGGGCCGCGAACATACTCGGCCCGATCCAACAAACTCGACATGAAGAACGCCCCACACTTAATGCTCGAACCGATGGACAAGCCCAATGCGCCACCGAAGTTCCCTTGGTATAATTGGTGTTTACCGATCGGAACGGAAATCGCAAAGCCGAACTTGTCGCAAGACTTAATGCTCGCGCGAGCGTGATGAGGAGCACACAGGCCGCGTACAAGCACCTCGATTACCAGCCGACCGGCGAGGCAAGCGCTGTTCGCAATGACGCTGCCGCAAGCCGCAGCCGCCATCGCCGGAACAGGGTCGCGCATTCCCGTGAAGGCGATGTGATACCGCAAGCCATTGTTTCATGGCCGCTATTTCACACGAATAATCGCGAATATCCGGGCCTGATCTACAGCATCCCGATGACGGCCTTCAGTGCCTGAAGCCCGAGGGCGAATGCCAGGACGAGATAGAGGACTCCGAGGAAACCGATTGCCGCGCCGAGGCTCGCCGCCTTTCCGTCTTTCTCGATGATACCGACCGACATGAAAGCTATGCCGAAAGCGGGCAGGATGTTGCCGAAGGGCATGGGAAGCATGAGAAACGCGGCAACGATGGAGATATAGAGACCGAGCAGCCGCTCGCCGCCGTCGCTGACCACCACGCCCCATCGCGGCCGGGCGCGCTTCTCGATCCAGACGAGAAACCGCTCCACGCGGTCTGCCACCGCCTCGAAAACGGCCGGCGATATGACCTGTCGGCGCATAACCTCCGGGAGCCAGACTTTCTTGCGCCCCGAGGCGATTTGGAGGCCGAGCAGAACGACCGGTGCGCCGAGAATAAAGGAAATGCCCGGAATCACCGCGTTCGGCAGCGCGAACAAGATCATGAGCACGCCAAAGCCGCTGTCTTGCAGCGTGTCGAGAATTTCGCCCACGGTGACGGGCTGACCGCGCTTTTGCTCGGTGAGGCGGCGAACGGAGTCCGAGGTTCGTTCCAGGGGGTCGGAGGCGGGTTCAATCGTTTTTTCTAGCGTCACGCAGCCTCGCGCCCGATTTCCTTTTCATCCTGAACCGGCAGAATGCATGTCACTGTCGTGCCCTCGCCGACACGGCTCTTGATGTCGAGCTTGCCGCCATGCATCTCCACCAGCGAGCGCGAAATCGCTAGGCCGAGCCCGGTTCCCTTGTGTCCTTTGGTCAACTGATTGCTCACCTGCTCAAACGGCCTTCCCAGACGACCGAGATCGTGTTTCGGAATACCAACACCCGTATCGGCGATTGCGATCCGTATGCTGCCGCGATAACGATAGGCGCGCAGCGACACCTTTCCCCCCTGTGGGGTAAACTTGACAGCGTTCGAAAGCAGATTGATCAGCACCTGCTTCAGCGCGCGCCGGTCTCCGTAAAGCGAAATGCCGGGGTTGCCCGTCTGGCTCAATTCCACGCTGCCTTCCATGGCTACGGGACTGACCACCGAGAGGCATTCCTGGAACACATCGCCCATCGTGAACCATTCGGGCGAGAGGGTCCAGCGGCCCGCCTCGATCTTCGACATGTCGAGAATGTCGTTGATCATTTCGAGGAGGTAGCGGCCGCTGTTATGAATGTCTTTGACATAGGTCTCGTATTTCGGGTTGCCGATTGGCCCCAGCACGCCGTCGCGCATCATTTCCGAAAAGCCGATGATCGCATTCAGCGGCGTGCGAAGCTCGTGGCTGACGTTGGCAAGGAATTCGGACTTGGCCTGATTGGCGGCTTCCGCGCGGATCTTCTCTTCGTTGTAGGACTCCGCGAGTTCGCGAAGCTGCCGCGCCTGAATTTCAAGTTGTCTGCGGCTCTGCTCGAAGCCGTCCACCCTCGCCCGCATCTGCTGCTCCCGTTCGAGAACCCGGTGCTGCGTCTGCTTCTGCATGGTGATGTCCGTGCCGAAGCTCACCAGGGTTCCCTCCCCCGTCCAGTATTCGCCGATCTGGAGCCAGGTGCCGTCGTCGAGCTGCCGTTCCTGAAGCTGGAACCGGCCCACCACGCCGCGCCCTTCCGGCGGCCGCTGCGCAATGGCCTCGCGTGTCTGCGCTTGTATCTCCTCGTAGGAGGTGCCGGGCAGCGCCGCCGCCGTCGAGACGCGGTAGAGCTGTCGAAACTTCCGGTTGCACAGCACGAGACGATTTTCACGATCCCAGATCGCTATGGAAATAGGAAGCGATTCCACGATGTCGGGCAATGACGGAAAACCCTCGAGTCCCTGCGGGACCGGGCTTGCATCCACGGGAACGAGAAGGCCATCGAAGGCTGGAGCGCCTTGAGGCGTCGAAGAAATTTCTCCTCTGAGCTGAAAGGTGCGCCAGCCCTTTTCCGCATCCTTGATACGCACAGGCCAATTGACGCGCTTCTGCGCGTTTTTCAGGGCCTGCGAAATGGAGGCATAAAGGAAGTCGTCGGGATGAAGCCACTGGCGGAAGTCGCGAAAACTCGTCGGACAGCTTTCGCCGGTTGAGAAAAGGCGGCTCGTGTCGCCCGCCCAGGCCAGATCGCCGGTCACGAGATTCCAGCGGAGCCCAAGCGCTCCCGCAGCTTCGACCCCCTGCACATGGGAAGCGATCGCAAGGCGCGCGGCCTCGGATCGATCGAGGCTGCGCCGACACATCCAGAGGCATGACACAAGCGACAGGGCAGCCGCGCCAAGGCAGAACGCAACGATCTCCGGCTCGACCGGCGTCGAGCCGAAGCAGAGCACGGCAAGCAACCCGAGCGCGGCAAGGCCCGTTCCGCCCAGCACAATCAGCAATTGCCTCATCTGCGCGAGTGCACTCGCCGCAGCGTCCGGCTGGAGGGAAGAGACAACCGTGCGCGGCGCTTCGACAGCGCGCGCATTGGAAAAGGTCTGGCTCAACTCATGAAGCGCCATGTCTTCCCGCCGGTAGATTCGCCCCGTACCTAGTCTTAGTCACCGTGATCTTAACATGAGCACGATTAGTTAAGAAAGAGTCACCCCTTTGTAGTACAGGCGGCGCTGCAACCACCGGTGTTCCAACGGCAATCGCGGCGACTCGCTGTGTTCAGCCTGCCACTTCGCCTTCGCGCCCGCCAACGATTTTTGACACGATCTCGAATACGTCAGGGGAGAGATCCTTCCTGTCGAGAATGCGCGCGAGCGCCTGCCCGGCGAGCGCCCGGCGTTTCGGCTCGAAGATTCGCCAGCTCTCGAACGCGCCGACGAGCCGCGACGCCATTTGCGGGTTGAAGCCGTCGATCTCGATCACGGCATCGGCAACGAGGTCGTAGCCGGCGCCGCCCGCATCGTTGAACCGGACCTGGTTCCCATGCGCGAATGCACCGTATACCGAACGCACGCGGTTTGGGTTCTGGATTGAAAACAGCGGGTTGGCGACAAGATCCGCGATGCGCGCGATGGTATCCGGCGACGGCGACGACGCCTGCAAGGCGAACCATTTGTTGATGACGAGCGGCTCGTCCTTCCACTTCCTGTGGAAGCGCTGAAGCGCCTGATCGTAGGCATCGCCGCCGACCTGCGAAAGGATCGAGAGAGCGCCGATGGACTCGGTCATGTTGGTCGCGGTCTTCGCCTGCTCCTTCACGCGCGCGATCCCGAAGCGGCTTTTTCCCGCCGCAAGCAAGCTCAGCGCGGATTGTCGCAGCGCGCGTCTGCCCGCGCTTTCCGCATCCGGATTGTAGGGCTCGGCTGGGGCGCTTCGCTCGTAGACGCCTTCGAGGATCGCGCGGAGGCTCTTGCCCATCGTGGCGCGCAAAAGCGTTCGCGCCTGATGAATCGCCTCGGGATCGACGTTCTCGCCGATGGCAAGCGCAACATCCGATTCGGACGGAAGCGAGAGGAACGCGGCGCGGTAGGCGTGTTCGAGGGTGTCGTCGTCCGCGACTTCGCCGACGGCCGCGACAAAGCGCGGATCGCCCCGCGCGGTTTCACCCTTCGCGATGGCGTTTGCGAGAGCGACGATGTGCTTCAGCGCGAAGGCCTGGGCGTTCTGCCAGCGGTTGAACAGATCGGTATCGGCGCGGATGAGCGTGAGCATGTCCTTGTCGCGCGCGCCCGCGTTGAGGTTGACGGGCGCCGAAAAGTCGCGCAGCAGCGACAGCACGGGCCGCGAGCCCACTTTCTCGAAAGTAAACACCTCTTTCTTTTTCGACAGCACCACCAGACCGCCGTCGACCGGCTTTCCTTCCACTTCGAGCGGAATCTCTCCGCCGTTCGGGCCGAGCAGCCCGAGCTTGACCGGAATGGGCACGGCCTTGCGCTTCGGCTGGCCGGGCAGATCGGGATAGGTCTGGCTCAGCGTAAGCCGCGCCTCCTTGGCCCCCTCCGAATAGGAAAGGCGCGCATCGAGCGTCGGCGTGCCTGCCTGATTGTACCAAAGGAGATAGGGGGAGAGGTCAGCGCCGTTCGCGTCGCCGAGTGCCGACACGAAATCCTCTACCGTCACCGCCTGGCCGTCATGGCGCTCAAAATAGAGATCGAGGCCTTTGCGGAAACCGTCGCGTCCGAGCACGGTTTGCAGCACGCGGCACAGTTCGGCGCCCTTGTTGTAAACCGTGCGGGTGTAGAAGTTGTTGATCTCGATGAAGGACGAAGGGCGCACGGGATGGGCGAGCGGGCCCGCATCCTCGGTGAACTGCATGCTGCGCAGCCACCGCACGTCCTCTATGCGCTTCACCACGGCGGAGCGCTGGTCGGCGGTGAATTCCTGATCGCGGAAAACGGTAAGCCCTTCCTTGAGGCAGAGCTGGAACCAGTCGCGACAGGTGACGCGATTGCCCGTCCAGTTGTGAAAATATTCGTGCGCGATCACCCCTTCGATGCGCTCGTAATCGGCGTCGGTCGCGGTATCGGGCCGCGCCAGGATCAGCGCATCGTTGAAGACGTTGAGGCCCTTGTTCTCCATCGCGCCCATGTTGAAATCGGACACAGCGACGATCATGAAAATGTCGAGGTCGTATTCGAGGCCGAACCGGTCCTCATCCCATTTCATCGACCGCTTCAGGCTTTCCATCGCCCAGCCGCACCGGTCTTCCTTGCCGGGTTCGACATAGATCCGCAGCGTGACGTTGCGGCCCGACCTTGTGATGAAGCGATCCTCCACCATGGCGAGCTTGCCTGCGACGAGCGCAAAGAGATAGGCGGGCTTCGGGAACGGGTCTTCCCACACGGCGAAGTGGCGCTCCCCGGGAAGATCGCCCGATGCGACCAGATTGCCGTTCGACAGCAGTACCGGCGTATCCTGCTTCGCCGCCTCTATGCGGACGCGGAACTTCGCCAGCACGTCCGGCCGGTCGAGATAATAGGTGATGCGGCGGAAGCCTTCGGCCTCGCATTGCGTACAGTAGACGCCGCGCGAGAGATAGAGCCCGGATAGCGCCTTGTTGGCGGCAGGGTCGCAGATCGTCTCGATTTCGAGCGTGAACGGCTTGGCGGGAACGTCGCGGATGGTGAGATCCCTGGCCGTCACCACAAGGCGCGACGCGTCGACCGGCACCCCATCGATGGACACGCCTAGAAGCCGCAGCAACTCGCCGTCGAGCTTTATCTCGGTTGCGCGCTTCTTCACTGCGGGATTGGGCGTCACCGATAGCCGCGACTTCACGCGCGTCTCGGCGGGATCGAGCGTCACGTCGAGGTAGGTTTCGGCGATAAGGAAAGCAGGGGGGGCGTAATCCTTCAGATAGATCGGCTTCGGCGTGTCGGTTTTCATGCGTCTCCCCTTCGACTTCTGGCGGCAGGGATAGCCCTTTGCCGCGGCCACGGCAAACAGCCGCGCGAGTTTTCCTCATGACAACATGGTGTTCGGGCGTCGACTTCGCATCTTCGCCGGAACCCTTCCTCGAAGTTCCCGCCCACACCGCTAAAAAATGGGATCGGTCTTTCCAGTTCCTGCAACGGTTCAGAACGCCGGTCTGATCGTTTTGCTCACAACGGTACCAACGACCCCATTATGGTGTGTCGCTTTCCTGTTCCAAGACGTGAAAAATTTAAATCATTTGTAGTGAAATCAGCTCGAGGCAAGCAATCGATCTTAAGAGTGATCATTAAGATTGAGGCTAATCTGGCGCAAAAATGGAGCACCCATCGGCGTGATAAACTTGCACATTTGGTGCTCAATGATTTTTTTTGTACTTTTATTGACCGTCACCGGAAACGGCATGATTCCTTTTGCCAAAGAAAACGATGCTGCATGCGAAGTGGGCACGCCTACTAGCGGACGCTTTTTTATAGAGCACAGAGAAACCCCCTTTTTTATATATCCAGATAAAAATAAAGGGAAAGTAATTAATGTCACTGCAAGTAGGGCTCTTCGCACGACACATTACAGAGATCTATGGCCGACTATGGTTTTGTCAGGCCTATGTGAAACTCCTGATTGGCTTCAGGCGAAAATTATTGAAGCAGATGGATCACCAGTTGATTGGGAGATCGGTTGGGTAGAAAAAAGTGGCCTGCGGATGAACGCGAGTTCGGAATATAAAGCTGGACTTTTATGGGACATCGACGGCGAGTACGATTTTACCACTCAAGAAAAGATTTTTTTGAGAGATGCTGCATTAATGGTATTGAAACGGTATCCAAACTGCATCAGAATAACAAGTGGTTACAGAAGTGGAGATAAAATAGGGCAATATTACGTAACCTGCACCGCCAAAAATGGTCTTCCACCTTTCTTTAACATCTGGTTTTCCGAGGAAGACGTCAAGACTGGTAAGGGTTTCTCTGCTTCCTATCCTTCCAATTGAGGGCCCATCGGAAGCTCGCATATGATTATGCTTGACCGGACGGGCCGACGCAGAAGACGGTGCGGGTAGAATTGCAGCCGGATTTCCCTCATGCCGAAACCTCCCGTCCGAATCCTCGGGCTCGATCCGGGCCTTTGCCATCTCGGCTGGGGCGTCGTGGATTGGGACAGCCAGCGTCTGTCATTCGTCGCCTGCGGCACCATCGATACGGGCGCGGGCGAAGCGATGGGCCAGCGACTCACCGCCCTGTTCGAGGGATTGACCGAGATTGTGCGGGCTCATGCACCCGACGAGGCCGCGATCGAGGAAACCTTCGTCAATACGAACGCGCGCGCCGCGCTGAAGCTCGGCCAGGCGCGCGGAGTGGCGCTTCTCGTCCCGGCAAGGCTTGGCCTCAGCGTTGCCGAATACGCGCCGAATTCGATCAAGAAGACCGTGACCGGCGCGGGCCACGCCGACAAGACGCAGATCCGCGCGATGCTGCGCTATCTGATGCCCAAGGCGCAGCCCGCGACGCCCGACGCAGCCGACGCGCTCGCCGTTGCCATCTGCCACGCCCATCACAGGCGCGCGCTCGCTATACGGGCGGCGCTTTCGGCTCCGGCGTGAGGTCGCCGGACTTCAGCGCGGCGATGATGTCTTCCGCCAGCGGTTCAAGCTCCGGCAGCAGAACCACGCTCTCCTGCTCGCTCGGGTCCGTTCGCGCGATCACCGCTGAAATCGGCCCGTCGCTCAGGTTGACGGGCAGGTGCGGCACGCCTGCGGGAATATAAAGCAGGTCGCCCGCGCGGGTCAGCGTCCGATGCTGAAGCCGGTCGCCATGGAGCGTCCACGCCTCGCCATCGAGAACGTAGATGGCCGTCTCGTGCTTTTCATGCAGGTGCACTTTCGCGCGGCCGCCGGGCGGGACCGTCAGAAGATGCATGCAGATGCCCTGCGCGCCCACGGTTTCCGACGCGATGCCGCGGCGGTATGTCAGGCCCTGCTTTCCATCGTAGGTCGTGTCGGCCCTTACGAGCCGGCATTCGGGTTCGGCGCTCATGATCCTCCCTGTTCTTCGATTTATTCCCCTTATGTAGGCTACCGTTCACCGTCTCGCGGCGCAGAGCACAAGAAATCGAGAAGAATTGAAACAGGGACTGCCGACGCGAAGCGCAAAACCCGCTCGCGCCGCCGTCGCCGACTCGGGTTATGCTGAGGTCATGATCGGAAAGCTCAAGGGCATCGTCGACACCGTGGGCGCGGACCACGCCATAATCGATGTTGGCGGCGTCGGCTATGAAGTGGCCTGCTCGCCGCGGACGCTCGGTGCGCTGCGGCCCGGCGAACCGGTTGCGCTTTCCATCGAGACGCATGTCCGCGAGGACGCAATCAAGCTTTACGGTTTCCTCTCCGAGGCCGAACGCGGCTGGTTCCGTCTCCTGCAAAGCGTGCAGGGTGTCGGCGCAAAGGTGGCGCTGTCCATCCTCGCGACGCTCGATTCCGCACAGCTCGCGCAAGCCATCGCCATGCAGGACCGCGTGAGCGTGACGCGCGCGCCGGGCGTCGGCCCGAAGGTGGCGCTTCGCATCGTGAACGAACTCAAGGACAAGGCTCCGCCCCTCGCTTTCAGCGTCGCAGCCAACGCCGCGCCAACCTCCGGCGCCGCATCGGCAGCGACGCCCGCCTCCGCCGCGCCCTCTCCCGCGGCGGAGGCGGTATCCGCGCTTGTGAACCTCGGCTATGCGCCGCTTCAGGCGAATGCCGCGATTTCATCCGCGCTCGACAAGGCGGGCGACAACGCGCGGACCGAGGATCTCATTCGCTTCGGCCTCAAGGATCTGGCGCGCTGAACAGCCCGACGCGCCGCGCCGAACGCCCGTTCCCTCCCCTTGCGCGAGGTCGGCGAGCAAAATCGCGCTCGTGTTGCTTGAGACTACCTAAAACTTATCGTAAATGCTGCTGAGACTGGGAGGGGCTATGACGGGCACATTCACGATACTGCGCGCGGCAGCGCTGGCGATTGTCTGCATGGTGGCGGGGGCTTTCGCGATTTCGTCCGCGCGCGCTCAGGCTCCTGCCGAGGGGCCGCTGGAACTTCACTTCTCTCATATCGGGGCTGAGGGATCGCTCTATTTCATCTCGGCGGAAGAATACGCGCGCCGTGTCGAAGCGATGTCGCGCGGGCGCATCCGCATCGTGCTTCACCCGAAAAGCGGGCTTGGCGGCGACGCCGAAGTGCTGAAGAAGATGCTGAAGAACGAGGTCGACATTTCCGTCATCGGCACGCCCATGTCGAACGTGGCGGGCGAGTTCGGCGTGTTCGAAATGCCGTTTCTCGTTCGCAATCGCGCCCATGTCCGGCAGTTCCGCGACAAGGCCATGAAGCAGTATCTTCAGGCGGCCGCCAACGCGAAGGGCTATCAGCTGCTCGCGATGTGGGAATTGGGTTTCCGCCAAATCCTGAACAACAAACGCCCCGTGGAAGGGCCCGGAAGCCTGAAGGGCCTCAAGCTGCGTGTGCCGAAGGGCGAATGGCGCATCAAGATGTTCAAGGCCTATGGCGTCGAACCGTTACCCGTCGAGTTCAAGGATGTCTACGGCGGCATTCAGCGCGGCGAACTGGACGGCATCGAATCCACGCTCGACCTGATCTACGGCGAGAACATCCACAAGGTGCAGAATTACCTCACCCTCTCCTATCACCTTTATACGCCGGGCTTCCTCATCATGTCGAAGGACCGGTATCAAGCGCTTCCCACATCCGCGCGCGCGATCCTGGCCAAAGTCGGCCTTGAAATGCAGGAATGGGTTCTGGACAGAGGCGAGCGCATCGATACGGAAATCGTGCAGAAGATGGGCTTGAAGACGAACGAAGCCGACCGCCTCGCCTTCACGATCCAGAGCCTGACCATCTACAAGGAATATGCGCAGGTTCCCGCGCAGAAGGCGCTCATCAAGCTCATTTTCGAATCCGACGTGAACCCGCTTGCGCACGATTCGCTGAGAGGCGCCCCCCTCTCCGGGGTCGCCGGGTCGAAAGGCAGCGACCTCAAGGCCGACGATAGCGCGGAGGCAAAGAACCCCTGGGCGCCACGCTGATTGCGGCGGACTGCGTAACGGGCGCCCGCGCCGATTGCGCTGTCTGTCGATTCGCCCATATACGTGCGGATGTGGCATCCGGTCGGATGGCATGTTTTCGAGTTACCGCCGAAAACGCCGCATAACCCCGCGCTCGGATCGAGTCCCTTGGCGCGGATCATGCAAGCGCAGCGGCGCTCGCGCCATGTGCAAACTGGCTCCGGCGCAAGGCCAAAGGACACGGCAGGACGGTGACGTTTCGGGGCGCCGGTATTTTCGCATCCGAAACCTGCCATTTGCGAGGAAGCTTCATATGTCCCGTCAGGAACAGGATCTTATCGACTATATCGACGACAAGTCGCAAAACGAGGACGAAACCGCGTTTCTCCCGGTACGCCCGGACGGCTATCCGGACAGTTGGACCGTCTTTTTCCTCGGCATATTTTTCGCCATCGCCGCCGGGGCTCTGATCCCTGTCTCGCCCTGGCTTGGCGGAACGCTCGTTTTCGGCGGCTACGGCGCCGCCGCGCTGACGCTGACCGGAACGAAAAACCGCGTATCGCGCGCGCTTCGCTTCGGCTTTGCGGTCTTCGCTGTGATTGGCGCAGTCATCGTTACCGGCATGATCGCGTGGCCGACGATCACGCGATCGATGGTCGACGCGGCGGCGGAAACAAACCTCGTTTTCCTGTCGGTCGCTTTGCTGCCGTGGCTTCTCGCCACCTTCCGCTACATTCACATTCGCATCCCGGACTGACCCACGCCGGAAGCTGTCTCGATCGGTCGGATTGGGCGATATGCCCGTGGCTCCTGTGTCGTGGCGATCACCAGCTATCGCCCTTCGTGACAGCTCGTTACAATATGACCGGCGAAAGGCCACAATCCTTCGCCAGATTGGTCATGCCGAGGGGGTTCCGTCATTCGGAGACCACCTGAATGAAAAAAATCATCTATCTGGCGCTTGCGCTTTTTGCTGGAGCCTTGACGTGGAGCGTCGCGCACACGTCGGCGATGGCGGGCGCAGCCGCTGCGGGCGTGCTCGCAGTTCACGATGAAGCCGCGAACAGCGACGTCATCAAGGTTCACGGACCGTGGGGCGGCCCCGGTTGGGGCTATGGCCCAGGTTGGCACCGCGGTCCGGGTTGGGGATCACGGCCATGGGGCTGGGGGCCCCGTCCGTGGGGCTGGGGCGGTCCGCGCTATTATGGCGGCTGGGGCCCCTATTACGGATGGCGTCCGCCGTATTATGGGCCTGTCTGCCGCTGGCGCTGTGGCCCATACCGCTGCTGGCGCGTCTGCTGGTGAGCCTGGCAGATAGGACGACTTGAAATCGGGCCACACATTATTGCGAGTGCGTTGCCGGTTCAAATTCATGAGGCGGACGGCAGCTTCAATTTCCGGGGCGCCTCATGGACTTTGAATGGCCAAAGCCGCTTGCCTATCCGTTGGGCGCGCTTTCGCCAAGCGTCACGCAGCGCAACGTTGTCGATTTGTGTCGCTCATGCTGGCGCAGGTTTGTTTCCATCGAAAGGGCCGCATCCGTGGCCCTTTCTTTTTTGCGGAAGGTCGAGCAGAGGGAATAAGTCTCCGGCCTCTTCGGCGCCAATATTATCCTATTCACATCAATATCTGTTTGGCGTATACTTACATTTCAGTTTCGGATTGCTAGAAGGGCATAGATTTTATTTAGACCATGATAATGAAATTCTGGGTTCGACGTTGCATGGATAGCCGCCAGAAGCGAGTTTAGCGCAGGCCTGTACTTTGCAGGTATCGTTGTTTGCGCGAACACTGGAGAGGCTTCTAATGGCCACCAATCTTCTATCGACCATCACGCAGTCGTTTACTCCCGATATCGTGGGAAAACTGGCTTCGACGCTTGGACTTGAACAGCAGGCAGCTCAAAAAGGAATTTCCGCCGGCATTCCAGGCATTCTGACGGGCCTCGCGGGCATGGCACAGGGCTCGGACGGTCCGAAGCGGATCGGATACGCTCTCTCCCAATCGGAAAATATCGTCGGCCGCGACGCCGTGAACAGCGGCGACATTATCGGCAGCCTTCTCGGCTCCAACCGTGACATCCTGCAGACCGGCTGGAGCCTCATATCGTCGCTCATCGGCGGCGGAACGCTCGACACGTTGACGTCCCGCCTCGCCCAGTATGCCGGCCTTGGCCAAGGCTCCGCGAAAAAGCTGATCGGCTTCCTTGCACCTGTCGTGCTTGCCTTCCTGAAGCGCCATCAGGCCACCGCCGGTCTCGACAATCAGGGCATCGCCAGCCTGCTTGTCAGTCAGAAAGGCGACTTCGAGCGCGCCATCCCAAGCGCCTCGGCGATCCGGGCCGGGCAGGAAATACCCCAGGAAACCCGGTCCACATCCCATATTCGTCAGGGCAAGTCGGCGTCGACCGGCGGCAGCGCAAATCTCGCCTATTGGCTTCTTCCGGCGCTCATAATCGCCGGCGCCGCACTCTACTTCTGGCCGAACGAAAACAGGGTGCAGCAGGAAGCCGAGCAGATCAACCGTAACACGCGCACCACCGCGCCCGAGGCAAAGATCGGCGAGCCGACAACGACCCGTACCGGAGAAGCCGGACGGAACGCTGCGATCAATGACAGCACGGCGCCTTTGCCCCCCCAGCCGTCCCAGGTCGCGGGAACGTCGGCCGTCGCTCTGCAAAACGATATCCTGACAAACATCTCGCGCCTCCAGACGGCGCTAGGCCGCATAAAGGATTCAGGGTCGGCTCAAGCGGCAATCGGCGAAATCCGCGATATATCGGATCGCTTCGCCAGTCTGAAAACCAGGGCTCAGGAACTTACGCCCGAGGCAAGGCAGGCGCTCGCGCTGGCGGTGCAACAACGCGTCCCGGACCTCAACTCAACGCTCGACCGTATCGGCAACGAGATCAATCTCGGTGGCGAGGCCAAGCCGGTTCTGGATACGCTGAAAAACGAGCTGGCCAAGCTGTCAAAAGCCTGAAACGGCCACCCGCCGTTCCCTATTGGCAGGCTCCCTATCGGCCGGGGCCTCCAGCTTTCCATGCTCCTGCGTTCAGGTGACAAGCCCGAACGCAGGACTCTCGCGTTTCTCAAGGGCGATATTCGAACTGTTCCGGGCTGACGTCGCGGCTGGCGAGAGCCGTCATGATCAGGGCAATGCCGTACAGCAGGAGATAAACGCCGACGAGGATGCCGAGCACCCAGGCCGAATCGAGCGGAAACCCGCTGATGATGATGCCGGCGAGGATGAGATCCACGAGGCCGCTGAAGAGAAGCCAGCCCCACGAGCTGAGCACGCGGCGATGGGAGAGCGCCGCGAAGATCTGCGTGATCCCTTGCGCCAGGAAAAAGGCCGCCAAGACGAGCGTCAGAGACAGGACGCCGACAAGCGGCTGCCGCAGCAGGTAGACCCCGACGGCGATTGCGAGTGCCGCGCCGAGGAACGACCAGATGGAACCGGGCACCTCGCGACCGGTGAAGAACGTGGCGAGGCCGATAATACCGCCGATGATGAACAGCCAGCCCGCGAGCTTGACGGCCACGACGGTCGTAAGGTATGGCGCGCCGATGGCGAGAATGCCAAGCACGGCCAGAAGTAACCCCTGAATGAGAAAGAGTATCCAGTGATCGTGAATGACCTCGCGCTCACGTTGGTGAGGGACGTTCAGGTCGGAACTTGCGCTGCTCATGGTTACACCTTGCGATTGCGCTTCGAGATGCGGCGTCGCGCGGTGCCTCATGGGAATCGGCGTCGCCTTCCCGCGTCATGCTGACGCATCCGGGTTAGAGCAGCTGTAAGGACCGGAAGAAAAACTGAATCAAATCGGGAGCTTCGTGTCGGGCTTACATGACGCGATTGGCCGAGCCCAGTTCGATAAGCGCGTCCACGACCGCGTCCATCCTTTCCCGCGCAACGTCGGCGAATGTGTCGGCAACGCCTTCGTGGGCCTCGTTCGTCCTTTCGTCCTTCTCGGCCTCGAAGTGCAGGAGCGCCGCGACGACCATCATCGCGTCTCTGAGGCAGGCGGGACAGGCGGATACTTTCGCTTCCTTCGAGTGCTCATCGATCGTGCCGAGGATCTTCTGGACGAGCGTATACTGATGGCTTTCCCTGAAGCCGCAGTCATGCGGGTTGGAAGGATCAGATGCTCGTTCGCACATGTTGGGGCAACCTTGGTATGAAAATGCTCTGAGGACGGGAAAAACGTGTCGCCCGTAAAATTGCGTTTTTTCCGGTCGGCGGATTGTATAATTCGCTACTATTTGTCCCAGATCTTCAACGTAAGTGCTCGGGAGCGTGTGGAGGCTGGATATGCACGAGAAAACTCGTGGACCGCTTCGAGGCAAACGGCGCCTTTCGGCGCACCGTGATGGCGACAGTTTTCGATTCGCCCGTACTGTAGCTGTCGGCACGGCGGTTGCAAAGCGCGTCATTCCGCAGACAGATCGTCAACAGACCGCCGCTCGCCAGCGTGGATGGGGTTACCCACGGGGCGAAACCGGGATTGAACCCCGTGAATTCGCGCGTGCGATCGCCGCTGTAGAACGCTGCCACCATGGCATAAGGCTCCGATCCCGCTACGGTCGCCAACGGAGCGCCTGTCGTATCCACCCACGCCGCGTGCGCCAGCTCCGATATCTCGACGGCGGGCACGATACTGAGTTCTTTTCCAAGTAACCCCATGGCATAGGGCGAGATCAGCGCGATGGGCATCGCCAAGGCATAGATCGCCGCGCCGACCAAAATCGTTCGACGGATCAGGCGGCGCGGGTCGGGCCTCAGTGCCTGAAGGAGAACGAGCGGAACCAGAAAATAGATCGGGATCGCGAAATTCGTCGACAGGCGAACGTGAAAGGCCGCCGCAACGACAAGAGAGAGGGCGTAAGGCCCAAGTGCCAGAATTGCGACAAACCGGGCTAGGGTCGCGTCGAGCACATCCCCGCGCTTCGGATGATCGCGATCGCGCGCGGTGTAGATCAGCAATACGATCAGGGCATTGAACAGCAACACCGAAAGCATGAAGCTGACGAAACCGAAGCCGACACTCTCGTCGGTGAAATGCCTGCGTGTCTCCGCATAGGCGAGCGTCGGGAAGTCGTGATTGACGAGCCAGATGACGTGCGGCGCCATCAGGACGAGGAAACCGGCAAGCGCGACATAGGGAGCGGGCGAACGATAGAAGCGCCGCCATTGCGGATGTGCGAAGCTCGCCGCGAGACACGACGCCAGCAGCACCGCCGAGTAATATTTCGACAGCATGGCGGCCGCCGCGCAGGCTCCGAAGAAAAGCCCGTTACGAACGCCAGGCCGCTCCATCGCCAGCGCGAATGCGTAGGCAACCCACGGCCAGACGAGAAGGAGGATGCTGTTCGCGTTGAACCTCAGCGCGAGAAGCGTGTAGCACGGCGACGTCACCAGAAGCAGAAGCCCCGCGAAGCGATGCTCGGGTCGCGCATAGACACCGTAGAGTTTCCAGACGCCCACGAGCCCCAGCCCGCTTGTGAGCGATGACAGCAAATAGAAAGCCCAGTTACTGCGCGGAAAAATCTCGAACCACGCGCCCGCGAGCCACGCCCACAACGGCGGGTGCTTGTAGTAGCCGAACTGATATTCCTGCCCCCAAAGCCACGCCTCGATCATGTCGGGATGAAGCGGCCCGCTCTGATGGAGAACGCCGTAAAGCGTCCAGACGCATACATGCGCGGTCACGAATGTGCCGACCCAGAACGCGGCGTTCCGCGCGAGATTTGGAGCCTTGATCATGGTCGAACGGCATTCCTTGCCCAGCCTGAAGCCCCATAGCATGACACGCGAGTGCGGCGAAACTACCCGCGACAAAGTGGAAGAAGAGTGACCGCTTTGGCAAGCCGTGCACACTGGAAATAGACGAAATCAAAACTGACACGACCCAAATCCTAAACCCAACTGCATGTTATTAATGATATAATTAACTTTGGCACGACCGTTGCTTGAAATGGCGCGAAGACACGGCCGAGGGATGCCGGTCAAACGAACCATCGCGCGAAGGAAACGCCGGTCATGGACGAAACTTTCTACGATGTCTTGCGGCGGCAAGGGGTGTCACGCCGCAGTTTCATGAAATTCTGTAGCCTCACGGCCGCGGCGCTCGGCCTCGGCCCGCAGCTTGCCCCGACCCTCGCGCACGCGCTCGAAACGAAGCCGCGCATCCCCGTGCTCTGGCTCCATGGCCTCGAATGCACCTGCTGCTCGGAAGCGTTCATCCGCTCGGCGCACCCGCTCGCGTCCGACGTGATCCTGTCCATGCTCTCGCTCGACTATGACGACACCATCATGGCGTCGGCGGGCCATGCGGCGGAGGCCATCGTCGAAGAGATCGTTACCAAGCACAAGGGCAATTACATCCTCGCCGTGGAAGGCAATCCGCCGCTCAACGAGGACGGCATGTACTGCATCATCGGCGGCAAGCCCTTCGTCGAGCAGCTGAAATACGCCGCCGCGAATGCGAAGGCCGTCATATCGTGGGGGTCGTGCGCCTCTTGGGGCTGCGTGCAGGCCGCGAAGCCGAATCCGACACAGGCCGTACCCGTCCACAAGGTCATCCACGACAAACCGATCATTCGCGTCCCGGGCTGCCCGCCCATCCCGGAAGTCATGACCGCCGTCATCACCTACATCCTCACCTTCGAGCGCATCCCCGAACTTGACCGGCAGGGGCGCCCGAAGATGTTCTACGGCCAGCGCATCCACGACAAATGCTACCGCCGTCCGCATTTCGACGCGGGCCAGTTCGTCGAAGCATGGGACGACGAGAACGCGAAGAAGGGCTATTGCCTCTACAAGATGGGCTGCAAGGGGCCGACGACCTACAACGCGTGCTCCACGACGCGCTGGAACGGCGGCGTCTCCTTCCCGATCCAGGCCGGTCACGGCTGCATCGGCTGCTCGGAAGACGGCTTCTGGGACAATGGCTCTTTCTATAACCGCCTTACCAACATCAAGCAGTTCGGCGTCGAAGAAAACGCGGATGTCATCGGGGCGACAGCCGCCGGCGTCGTAGGCGCCGCGATCGCGGCTCACGCCGCCGTCAGCGCCATCAAGAACGCGCGCTCGAAGGGAGATAACGAATAATGGCGACGATCAGCACACCCAACGGCTTCACGCTCGATAACAGCGGCAAGCGCGTCGTCGTCGATCCCGTCACGCGCATCGAAGGCCACATGCGCTGCGAGGTGAATGTCGACGAAAACAACGTCATCCGCAACGCCGTGTCGACCGGCACCATGTGGCGCGGTCTCGAAGTGATCCTCAAGGGCCGCGACCCGCGCGACGCCTGGGCCTTCACGCAGCGGATCTGCGGTGTCTGTACCGGCACCCATGCGCTGACCTCGGTGCGTGCGGTGGAAGACGCGCTGAAGATCCAGATTCCCGAAAACGCGAACATCATCCGCAACCTGATGCAGCTCACGCTGCAGACGCACGATCACCTCGTGCACTTCTATCACCTTCATGCGCTCGACTGGGTCAACCCCGTCTCGGCGCTCTCGGCAGACCCGGCGGCGACGAGCGAGCTTCAAAAGAAGGTTTCGCCCCGCCATCCGAAATCGTCGCCCGGCTATTTCCGCGACGTGCAGAACCGGCTCAAGAAGTTCGTGGAATCGGGCCAGCTCGGGCCGTTCAAGAACGGCTACTGGTCCAACCCCGCCTATCTTCTTCCGCCGGAAGCGAACCTGATGGCGGTGACGCACTATCTGGAAGCGCTCGATTTCCAGGCGCACATCATGCGCATCCGCACCATCTTCGGCGGCAAGGACCCGCATCCGAACTGGCTCGTCGGCGGCGTGCCGTCGGTCATCAACATCGAAGGGCCTGGCGCATCGACCTCCATCAACATGGAACGCCTCAACATGGTGCGCTCCATCATCAACCAGTCGATCGAGTTCGTCGAAAACGTCTATATCCCCGACCTTCTCGCGGTGGCGCAGTTCTACAAGGGATGGCTCTACGGCGGCGGCCTGTCGTCGAAGAACGTGCTTTCCTACGGAGACATTCCGGACCGCGCCAACGACTATTCGGCGGAAAGCCTGCTTCAGCCGCGCGGCGCCATCATCAACGGCAATCTGAAGGAAGTCTTCCCCGTCGACCTGCGCGACCCGAACGAGATTCAGGAGTTCGTGCCGCATTCCTGGTACGCCTACGCGGACGAAAAGAAGGGCCTTCACCCCTGGGATGGCGTCACCGAGCCGAACTTCAAGCTCGGGCCGAAGCTCGTCGGCACGCGCACGAACATTCAGGAGATCGACGAAAGCGCGAAATATTCCTGGATCAAGGCGCCGCGCTGGAAGGGCCACGCCATGGAGGTCGGCCCGCTCGCCCGCTACGTCATCGGCTACGCGAAGGGCGACAAGGAAATCACCGAGCAGCTTACGCTCGTGCTGAAAACGCTCGACGTGCCCGTTTCCGCGCTGTTCTCCACGCTCGGGCGCACGGCGGCGCGCGGCCTCGAATGCCAGTGGGCGGTGCACAAGATGAGCTACTTCCTCGACAAGCTCATCGCCAATGTGAAGGCGGGCGATACAGCCACCGCCAACACCGCGTCATGGGATCCGTCGACCTGGCCCGCCGAGGTCAAGGGCGTCGGCTTCACCGAGGCGCCGCGCGGCGCGCTCGGCCACTGGATCAAGATCAAGAACGGCAAGATCGAGAATTATCAGTGCGTCGTGCCGACCACGTGGAACGGCTCCCCCCGCGACAACGAGGGTAACATCGGCGCGTTTGAAGCCGCGCTTCTCAACACGAAGGTGGAACGCGCCGAAGAACCGGTGGAGATCCTGCGCACGCTGCATAGTTTCGACCCGTGTCTTGCCTGCTCCACCCATGTCATGAGCGAAGACGGCCGCGAACTGGCCGAAGTCACCGTCCGCTAAGGGAGAGATCAAATGAAAAAGGGTTCCACCGTTCTCCCCCTTGTCCTCTCCGTGATGTAGGAGCAAGCCATGGTCATCGCCACCGACTTCGATCCGCCGCCACCGCAGGCGCCGAAACCCAACGGGGACGGGAACGGAAACGGGTTTCAGCCCGCGATCTATGTTTACGAATTTCCGGTCCGCATCTGGCACTTCGTGAACGCCTTCGCCATCGCGGCGCTGCTCATCTCGGGCTACTTCATCGGCAGCCCGCCGCCGACCCTTTCAGGGGAAGCGAGCGATCATTTCCTGATGGGCTATATCCGCTTCACGCATTTCGCCGCCGGGTACATCCTCATCATCGGAATGGCCGCCCGCACCTACTGGGCCTTCGTCGGCAACAAGCACGCGCGGGAAATCTTCATCATCCCGCTCAACAGCGCGAAGTTCTGGAACAATACGTGGAACGAGATCAAGCGTTACGGCTTCCTTGAAAATGAAGGCCGCAAATATGTCTGCCACAATCCGCTCGCCGCGCTGACAATGCACTTCATGTTCCTGTGGGGCATCACCTTCATGATCTTTACAGGGCTTGCGCTCTACGGTGAAGGCACGGGCATGGGATCGTGGCAGTACACGCTGTTCACGAGCTGGATCGTTCCGATTTTCGGAAACAGCCAGAACCTCCACACCTTCCACCACCTCGCGGCGTGGTCGATCCTCATCTTCGTGATGATCCACGTCTACGGCGCGGTGCGCGACGAGCTGCTCGGCCATCAGAGCATCTTCAGCACCATCGTCTCGGGCTACCGGACCTTCAAATCGCCCGGCAAGCCGGAGGACATGGACCGCGCCTGACCTTCTCAAGGACCTGAGTGAAACTGGCGCGGGCTTGTCCCGCGCTTTTTTTGCGGGCGCGTTCCATTTCATACTTTTGTCGCGCAAAGAATGCGACCGGCGCCGGGATATTGTGGAAGCCCTGTTTCCACTTCACCCCGCAAGCAGAAAAACAGGCGTGTCTTTTCATGAAATGCGACGGGCGCGTGAGAGCCGTCCCGAATATGTGAACTGGCCACTCCGCGCGGATTTCGATCCTAAACCATTGCGTTTTCTGTATTTTTACGGAATGACCGGCGCCGCCTGGAGCAGGCCGCCCTTTGCTTCCGCCGCAAAGAGTATAAAACGCCGCAGCAGCGCGGCAATTTGGCCTGAAGCTTGCTGACGCACCCCTCATCCGCTAAGAACGAGGATAAATCTAAGGAGCAACATGGCAAGGGTGCTGGTTCTCGGCATCGGCAACCTTTTGTGGGCCGATGAAGGTTTCGGGGTTCGCGCGGTCGAAGCGCTGAACCGCGAATACGCGTTCCCGGAAGATGTCCGGCTCCTCGATGGCGGCACGCAAGGGCTTTATCTCCTCGATCACATCACCGGCACCAACATTCTCGTCGTGTTCGACGCGGTGGATTACGGCCTGCCGCCCGCCACTCTGAAACTCGCGGAAAACGATGACGTCCCGCAATTTCTCGGGGCCAAGAAAATGAGCCTCCACCAGACGGGTTTTCAGGAAGTGCTCGCCACCGCCGACCTTCTGGGCAAGCTGCCGAAGCACCTGTTTCTGATCGGGGTTCAGCCCGTGGAACTGGAAGACTATGGCGGCAGCCTGCGCGAAGAGGTGAAGGCACGGATCCCGGCGGCAATCGATCACGCACTCGCTTATCTCGCGCGCTTCGGCATCGAGGCGCAGCGCCGCGAAACGCCCTTGCGCGAGACCGATACCATTGCTTGCGAACGCATGGTACTGTCCCGCTACGAAGAGGAACGCCCCGGCGAGGACGACGCCTGCCGCGTAGGAGACGACCGCGTGCTTGCCATGGCAGCCGCAAGGGTTGCGGCCGACCGGGAGGGCCAGCTCTGATGTGCGTCGGCATTCCCATGCAGGTCGTCCAGCCGAAAGACCGCTTCGCGCTCTGCCGCGCCGAGGGTAACGCTGGCGCCGAGCTTCGCGAGATCGACATGATCCTCGTGGGCGAACAGCCCGAAGGCACATGGGTGCTGACTTTCCTCGACGCCGCGCGCGAGGTCATCAGCGAAGAGCATGCCCGCCAGACAGCAGACGCGCTGAAAGCGCTCGCGCTCGTCATGCAGGGCGAAACCTCCATCGATCACCTGTTCGCCGACCTCATCGGGCGGGAGCCGCAGCTCCCCGAGCACCTTCGCAAACCCGGGCCGGAGGACGCGGCCTGATGACTTCGCCCCTCATCGAAGCGCTTCCCGCCCGCCACGGCTTCGCTACCGTCACCGAAGCCACGCTCGACGCGTTTCTCGCCGTTCACGCCGACAGCGTGCTGTTCTTTCCGGGCGACACCGACCGGCTTGTCGAAAGCGCCGACGTTGCCGTCATCCTCCCGGAACTTCTGAAGAGCTTTCCCCATGTCGCCCCCGCGCTCGTGGAGAAATCGGCCGAACGCGCGCTGCAACTTCGGTTTCGCTTCAATGCGTTCCCTGCCCTCGTCTTCCTGCGCGGCGACGGATATCTCGGCGCCATCACGCGCGTTCTGAACTGGCCCGACTACATCGCGGAGATTCGCGCGATCCTGGCGAGCGACCCGTCCGCCCCACCCCCTTACAAATTCCCGGACCATTGCGTGCCTGCCGCGAACGGCAGCGCGCCCCTCGCGGAGGACCATTCCGAATGAGCATCCCGCGCCCGCTCGCAGGCCCCGGCAGCCAGCCCGACGACGAGGACGGAGAACTCGCCTTCATGGAACTGCCGAAGGGCATGGCAACCTTCTCCATGCCGCAGATCCCTGAGCCGGATGTGGCGGCCGCCCACGCGCCCGCGCTCGAAAAACTCGACGAGGCGCTCGCAGCGCTTCGGGCTGCGCCTGCTCCCGGCGCGTCGATCACCGTCGATCTTCTCGACCTCGACGCCGAAAACCGCGCCTTTGTCGATCAGATGCTCGGCGAAGGCGAGGTGAGCATTGTTGCAGGCGCGCATGTACAGGCGCAGGAATCGGTGCTGGCGGGCGTCTGGCGCATCCATGTCGTCGGCAACGATGGCGCGCTGATCGCCGACGCCATCGAGGTGGGCGAATTCCCGCTGTCGGTTCTTGCCGCCGCGCAGGATGGCGGCGCACCGAGCCTGCACGCAATCGAAACGGTCGCCGAAGACGACCTCATGAACGCGCCCGCAATCGCCGCCGAACTCGTCGACAAGCTCGCGGCCTTCGCTCCCGGCACACCGACCCACGCCATCAACCTTTCGCTGCTGCCCGTCAGCGACGGCGATCTCGCCTATCTCGACGCCCGGCTCGGGCAGGGCGCGGTTACCATCCTGTCGCGCGGCTATGGCAACTGCCGCATCTCGTCCACCGGCGTCAGGAACGCATGGTGGGTGCGCTACTTCAATTCGCGCGAAATCCTGATCCTCAACACCATCGAGGTCTGCCGCGTGCCCGATGTGGCTTGCGCCGCACGCGAGGATCTCGAAGACAGTGCGGACCGTCTCGCGGAAATTCTGGGGGTTTACCGGTGAAGGATCATTTCTTCGCAGGCTCTTTCGGCGGCGATGTGACGAAGCTCGGCGATGACGCCCGGCTTGAATGCGGCATTTGCTGGCACGTCTACGACCCCGCCGAAGGCTGCGAGGAATGGCAGATCCCGCCCGGCACGCCGTTCGCCGCGCTGCCCGCGCAGTGGTCGTGCCCGGTCTGCGACGCGCCGAAGGAGAAGTTCTTGCTGCTGGGAGCGGGCGATGAGTGAGGCGCATGCGGTCGAGGCGGCGGAGATTGCGCAGCGTCTCGAAACCGTCTTTTCGCGCATTCATGCCACGCGCATGGCGGACGTGCCGCTGTTGAACCCGCGGCTGGCCGTCGCCGCAGTCGGCCCGAGCGAGGTGGGCGGCCTGTGGCTCGCGGTGCTTGTCACGCCCTGGTTCATCAACGCCATGCTGCTGCCGAAGACCGCCGATGACGCCAAAAGCTGGGCCGAGTCGCCGAGCGGCGCGAAAATATCCCACGCGCTGCCAGCCGGCACGTTCGAGTTCATCGCGGGCGGCGAGGCAGGACTTGGCCCCTATCGCATGTGCTCGCTGTTCTCGCCGGTCACGCAGTTCGAAGACCAGAAGGCCGCGCTGATCGCCGCCGAAGCGGCGCTGGCTGCGCTGCTCGACAGCGGGCATCATCCCGACGCGGAAGCGTCACGCCGCAAGCCCCAGCTTTCGCGGCGAGGTCTCATTTTCGGCCGCTCATCGGAGAACGGTGACCGTTCGAGCGAGGGCTCTACGAAAGGAGACGCGGCATGACGGCCGAAGGCCGGATCGAAATCGACATCTATCCCCGCGCGCCGCTCGGTCACTGCGTGCGCATCGAATCCAGTCGCCCGCTTTCCATCACACGCCAGTTCACAGGCCACAGCCCGAGCGAAATCGCGCAGACGGTCGCGCTTCTGTACGCGACGTGCAAGGCGGCGCAGTCTGTCGCCGCCGCAAAGGCCCTTGAGGAAGCACGCGGGATCGCGGTGCCGCCGACCACGAGCCGCGTGCGCGAGATGCGCGTGCTTGCGGAAGCCGCGCGCGAGCATACGCTTCGCATACTCATGGACTGGTCGCAGTTCCTGGATGCTCCGCAGCCTCCCCCCGCCAACGAGCTTCGCGCCGCCATGCAGGCGGAACGCGACCTCGCGCGCCATCTCGACGAGGCGCGCGCGGCGCTCCGCTTCGGCGGAACGTTCGTCTATGAGAGCGACGCCGTCGAGAATGACATAGCGGCCTGCGAAGCGCTCCTCGAACGCGCTATCTTCGCCGAGCCGCTGCGGATCTGGCGTGCGCGAGAAACGAAGGACGATCTCATCAATTGGGCCGCCCCTCGACATACCATCGCCCAGCGCCTGTTCGATCAGATCGCGACAGATGGCTTGCTCGACGCGGGTGCTGCGCCCGTCTCGCCCCTCCCCTCTTTCGACCGCGACCGCCTCGCCGCAAGGCTTTTCGACGACAACCGAGCCCACTTCGTTGCCGCGCCGGACTGGGAAGGCGTGCCGCGCGAGACATCGCCGCTTGCCCGCTCGATCGATCATCCGCTGATCCGCGCGCTGGAAACGAGCGAAGGCTTCGGCCTTGGCGCACGGCTCGCGGCGTGCCTCGTCGAACTCGCGAACGTGCCGAAGCGTCTGCGCGAGACGGTGGCGAGGCTCAACGGCCCCGAGATCGCGGAGCCCTCGCGAAGCGAAGCGATGCCCGGCGTCGGCCTGTCGCAGGTCGAAGCCGCGCGCGGCCGCCTCGTGCATGCCGTGGAACTCGCCGGCGGCAAGGTTTCCCGCTACCGTATTCTTGCGCCCACCGAATGGAACTTCCACCCCGAGGGCGCTGCGGCGCGGGGCCTTGCCCGCATCGCGCGCGGCGACGCTCACGATGTCGCTAGAATCGCTCGCCTTTTTGTGACCGCCGTCGACCCTTGCGTGGGCTATGAAGTGAGAGTGCACTGATGCACGAGATGGCGTTGGCGCAAGGAGTGGTGCGTATTCTCGAAGAGCAGGCCGCGGCGCAGCATTATTCCCGCGTCCGCGTCGTGCGGCTGGAAGTCGGGCCGCTCGCCACCGTCGAACCGCAGGCGCTGCGTTTCTGCTTCGACGCGGCAACGCGCGGCACCATCGCAGAAAACGCCACGCTCGATATCGTGGAGACAACAGCGGCGGCGTGGTGTTTCGCCTGCGGCGAAAGCGTCATCATAAAGGAGCGTAGCGGAGCCTGCCCGAATTGCGGCAGCTATCAGGTGCAGATCACGGGCGGCGACGAACTAAGAATAAGAGAGCTGGAGGTCGACTGATGTGTGGGACGTGCGGATGCGGAGACGGCGAAACGAAGATCGAAGCGGCGTCCGTAAACGCGGCGCACGGTGGACGACACGGCGACGCGCGGGACCACGATCACGCGCATGATCACGATCATGACGGTCCTCACCAACACGACCACGCCCATGACCATGCCCACGAACACACCCACGAAGACGGGGTGACGCACTCTCACCCGCATACGCATCATCATTACCACGATCACCAGCACGGCGAGGGTGAAGAGCATGGCGATGGCGATCACCACGACCATGGACACGGCCACCACCACAGCCACGCCCACAGCCATGGCGGCGATGATCATCATCATGAACACGTGCATTCGCACTCTCACGAGCATGACCACAAGGCGCGCGTGGTGAAGATCGAGCAGGATGTGCTGTCGAAGAACGACGCGTTCGCGCGGGAAAACCGCGCCCGTTTCGCCCGCGACGGCGTCCTTGCCCTGAACCTCGTCTCGTCGCCCGGCTCCGGCAAGACGACGCTTCTCGTCGCAACCATCGAACGGCTCAAGGCGGATGTCCCCGTTGCGGTCATCGAAGGCGACCAGCAGACGACGAACGACGCCGAGCGCATCCGCGCGACCGGCGCGCCCGCGATCCAGATCAACACCGGCAAGGGCTGCCATCTCGATGCGCACATGACGGGCCACGCCGCCGAGAACCTAGCGCTCGGTAAAGGCGCGGTGCTGTTCATCGAGAATGTCGGCAATCTCGTCTGCCCCGCGATGTTCGACCTGGGCGAGGAAGCGCGCGTCGTGCTCTGCTCCGTCACCGAGGGCGAGGACAAGCCGCTGAAATATCCCGATATGTTCCGCACGTCGCATCTGATGCTCATCACCAAGGTCGACCTGCTTCCCCATCTCGATTTCGACGCCGACGCGCTGGCCGCCAACGCGCGCGCCATCAATCCGCGCATCAGGATCCTGCGTGTTTCGGCAAAGACAGGCGAAGGCATGGACGCCTGGGCGGACTGGCTGCGCGCGCAGCGCACGCTCGCGCTGACCGGCCTCGAAGCGCCGGGAGCATGATCCGGTGTGTCTCGCCATCCCCGCTGAAATCGTGTCCGTGAATGACGCCGCCGAGACAGCCGTCGTCGCGCTGGGCCCCGTGCGCAAGGAGATCTCCATCGCGCTGATCGAGAACGCGAAGCCGGGCGAGTTCGTGCTCGTCCATGTCGGCTACGCGCTGCACAAGGTTTCGCCGGACGAAGCCGCGCGCACGATCGCCATGATGCGCGAAGCCGGCCTCGACGCGGAAATCGCCGAATTCGGGGAGGCCGCGCGATGAAGTTCGTCGACGAGTTCCGCGACGAAGCGCTGGCGAAGGGTCTCGCCGCCGCAATCGCGCGCGAGGCAAACCCGGCGCGGCGCTATTCCATCATGGAATTCTGCGGCGGCCATACGCACGCGATCTTTCGCTACGGCGTGCAGGATCTGATGCCGGAAAATGTCGGCTTCGTGCACGGCCCCGGCTGCCCCGTCTGCGTGCTCCCCATCGGGCGCATCGACAACGCGCTGGAACTGGCCGAGGAGCATGGCGTCATCCTCTGTTCCTATGGCGACATGCTGCGCGTACCCGCGTCGAAGCGGTGGAGCCTGCTCAAGGCGAAGGCGGAAGGCGCGGATGTGCGCATGGTTTACTCGGTCGACGACGCGCTTCGCATCGCGCGCGACAATCCCGGCCGCGAGGTCGTGTTCTTCGCCATCGGCTTCGAGACGACCACGCCGCCGACCGCCGTGGCGCTGCGCACCGCCAGGGTCGAGGGGCTGAAAAACTTCTCCGTCTTCTGCAATCACGTGCTGACGCCCGCCGCGCTCAATCATTTGCTCACCGCGGCCGCCGTCGATGTCGACGCCTTCATCGGCCCCTCGCATGTGAGTTCGGTGATCGGCAGCCGCCCTTATGAATATTTCACCGAGACCTTCCGCCGCCCCGTCGTGATCGCGGGCTTCGAGCCGCTCGACGTGATGCAGGCCGCGCTCATGGCGATCCGTCAGCTGAACGAGGGGCGCACCGAGGTCGAAAACCAGTATATTCGCGTCGTCACGCGCGACGGGAACCTGAAGGCGCGCGCAATCGTGGACGAGGTTTTCGAGCGCCGCGAGAGCTTCGAGTGGCGCGGGCTCGGCGCGGTCCCCGACAGCGCCCTGAAGATCCGCGACGCTTACGCCGCATTCGACGCGGAGAAGCGTTTTTCCATCGTCACGCGCTCCGCGCCGGACGCAAAGTCCTGCGAATGCGCGGAAATCCTGCGCGGCGCGAAGAAGCCCGTCGACTGCAAGCTGTTCGGCAAGGGCTGCACGCCCGACAGCCCGGTCGGCTCGTGCATGGTATCGTCCGAAGGTGCCTGCGCCGCTTACTGGACCTATGGCCGTTTCCGGCGGGAGGCCGCATGACCTCGTTTTTTCAACGTCCCTCCGGGGCGGGCCGAGCCTTGACGAAACAGCGGAGCGCCATTCGATGAGCGTGATCGAGGCGCGGTTCGGCGCGCGCGAAGGCAAGCTGACGGGCGCGGTGGAGATGATCCACGGCGCGGGCGGCCGCGCCACCGCCGAGCTGATACGCACGCTTTTTCGCCGCCACCTCGACAACCCGCTTCTGGCGCAAGGCAACGATCAGGCGGCATTTCCGGTCGCGGCGGGCCGCATGGTGATGACGACCGATGCGCATGTTATCGCGCCGCTGTTCTTTCCCGGCGGCGACATCGGCTCACTCGCCGTTCACGGCACGATCAACGATGTGGCGATGGCGGGCGCGCGCCCGCTCTATCTTTCGGCTGCGTTCGTGCTTGAGGAGGGCTCTCCCCTGGCCGATCTCGACCGCATCGTCGCCAGCATGGCGCAAGCGAGCCGCGCGGCGGGCGTGCCCATCATCACCGGCGACACGAAGGTGGTCGAAAAGGGCAAGGGCGACGGCGTCTTCATCACGACGACCGGCATCGGCATTGTGCCCGATGGCGTCGAGATTTCGGGCGACCGCGCCCTTACCGGCGATATGGTGCTGCTTTCGGGCAGCATCGGCGATCACGGCATCGCTGTGCTGTCCAAGCGCGAGAACCTTACCTTCGAGACGGAAATCCTCTCCGACAGCGCCGCGCTTCATACGCTCGTCGCGGACATGGTCGGAGCCGTGCCCGGCATCCGCGTGCTCCGCGACCCCACGCGTGGCGGCCTCGGCGCGACGCTGAACGAAATCGCGCAGCAATCGGGCGTGGGCATTCACCTCGACGAGGCCGCGATCCCGATCAAGCCCGATGTCTCGGCCGCGTGCGAACTTCTCGGCCTCGACCCGCTCTACATCGCGAACGAGGGCAAGCTGATCGCCATCGCGCCACCGGAAAAGGCACAGCTCTTGCTTGCTGTCATGCGCGCGCATCCCCTCGCGCGCGACGCCGCCATCATCGGCGAGGTCACGCACGACCCTCACGCCTTCGTCCAAATGCGTACGAGGTTCGGCGGAAACCGCATGGTAGATTGGCTCGCGGGCGATCCACTCCCAAGGATATGCTGATGCAAGACTGTCCTCGTCATCTGCCCTTTTTGTGTCAAAGCGCCTCCCGGAGAGCGCCATGACCGCGCTTCCGCCCGTGCTCGTGATCGACGACGAAGTTCGCAGCGTCGAGGCCCTCGAACGCATCCTCGAAGACGATTTCGACGTCAAGAAAGCGACAAGCGCGCGCGAAGCCGAAGCCATCCTCGCCGACGAGGCTATTCAGGTGGTGCTGTGCGATCAGCGGATGCCGGACATTTCGGGCGTCGAATTTCTGAAAAACGTGCGGGAGCGCTGGCCAGACGTCGTGCGCATGATCATTTCGGGCTACACCCACGCGGACGACATCATTCAGGGCATCAACGAGGCGGGCATCTATCAATACGTGACGAAGCCCTGGCAACCCGACAGCCTCACCCTCACCCTCAAGAACGCCGCGCGGCTTTACAAGCTCCAGCGCGAAAACGAGCTTCTGGCCGTCGAACTGAGAATGTCCTCCACCCGGGCGGAGCGGGTCGTCGCCACGCGCCGTGCGGACCTGCGCGAGCTTTACGCGGGCGACGACGGCATCGTTCGGGAAAAGTCGAGCCCGATGAACGACGTCTGCGACCGCATGCGCCGCGTCGCGCCCTTCGACGTGTCGGTGATGATTACCGGGGAATCGGGCACCGGCAAGGAACTCATCGCGCGCGCCCTTCATTACAAGAGCCTTCGCTGGAACAAGCCGTTCGTGGTCGAAAACTGCGCGGCGTTGCCCGATGAACTCCTCGAAAGCGAACTTTTCGGCCACAAGCGCGGCGCCTTCACCGGCGCGGTCGAAGACCATATCGGCCTTTTCCAGCGCGCCGACGGCGGCACGGTCTTCCTCGACGAGATCGGTGAAGTGTCGCCGCGCCTTCAGGCGAAGCTGCTGCGCGTGCTTCAGGAGGGCGAAATCCGTCCCGTCGGCGGGCAGAAGACCCGCAACATCGACGTGCGCGTCATCGCCGCCACGAACCGCGACCTTGAAGCCGAGGTGCAGGCGGGCCGCTTCCGCGAAGATCTGTATTACCGTCTTGCGCCGGTCACGATTCACCTTCCGCCCCTGCGCGAGCGCCTGATGGACATCCCGCCGATCGCGCGCGCGCTCCTCGACAAGGCACAGAAGCAGCTCGGCAAGTGCGTCAAGGGCTTGTCGCCGGAAGCGGTGGCATGCCTCAAGGCGTACTCATGGCCCGGCAATGTCCGCGAGCTTCAGAACGAAATCCAGCACGCGCTGATCATGGGGCCGCAGGGCGGCGTGATCGGCGCAGAGCACCTGTCCCGGCGGGTGCAGCAGGCCGCGGCCTGCCCCTCGCCTGCGAAGCTCGATTTCGCGGGCGTCGATCTTTCGCTCGCCGGTCTCGAAGGCACGCTGCGCGAGCGCATCGAGTCGGTCGAGGCCCAGATTTTGAAGGAAAGCCTCATCCGGCACCGCTGGAACAAGAGCCGCGCGGCGAAGGAACTTGGCCTGTCGCGCGTGGGCCTTCGCGCCAAGCTCGAACGCTACGGCCTCGAAAAGATCGAGGCGCTGCCGCTGGAGCCCGCCAAGAAGCGGGCCTGAGCATCCGCGCGCCCAAGACACGCGCATGAGGAAGACAGCCGATGCTGAGACAACCCGAGCGCCCTGAAGACAGCCGCAGCCTCGTTGTGCGGGCCGGGGTGACGGGAGCGCTCGGCGACGGCGAGGCAGGCGAGGACGCGTGGATCGAAGTCATCCAGAAGATGGATGCGGTCTATGCCGAGCTTGTTGAAAATCAGGTCGAGCTAGAAGCCAAGAACGCTGCTCTTGAAGAGGCGCAGGCGCTCATGGCGAGCGTATTCGCCTCCATGGCCGATGTGCTCGCCGTGTGCGACCGGGGCAATCGCATCGCGCGTGTGAACCGCGCCCTCGAAGCCGTCACCGGGCGTCGCGAGGCGAGTCTCGCCGGAGAGCCTTTCGCATCGCTGTTCGCGGCCGAAAGCGCCGGCCTCGTGGACGACATGCTGGCCCGTGCCCGCGAGGACGGCGCGGTGACGGATTGCGAACTGTCCCTGCGCGACGCGGCGGGCGCGCCGTGGCCCTTCGCCATGAACTGCTCGGCGCGCTTCGACCACAAGGGCCGCTTCGCGGGCGTCGTCGTGGTGGGCCGCCCGCTCGGCGAACTGCGCCGCGCCTATAAATCGCTCAACATCGCCCATCGAGAGCTTCAGGAAGCCCAGCAACACCTCATCTTTTCGGAGAAGATGGCAGCGCTCGGCCGTCTCGTCGCGGGTGTCGCGCACGAACTCAACAATCCGATCAGTTTCGTCTTCGCGAACATGCATGCGCTTAAGAAATACGGAATGCGCATCCGCGCCTATCTCGAAGCGATGAACGCGGGGCTTTCCGGCGATGCGCTTGCGGCGCTGCGCAAGGATCTCAAGATCGACCGCATCCTCGCCGACATCGAGCCGCTGCTCGACGGCACGCTGGAAGGCGCGACGCGCGCAAGCGAGATCGTGCAGGATCTGCGGCGCTTTTCGGCGAATCAGGCGGAAGCGCCGGAGGATTTCGAGCTTGCGCGCGTGGTGCAGACGGCGGCGAACTGGGTGGTGAAAATCGCGCGCTCGCGTCAGGAGGTGGCGATCCGGGTGCCTGAGGGGCTGACAGTGCATGCGCCGCGCGGGGCAATCCATCAGATCCTCGTCAACCTCATTCAGAACGCGCTCGACGCGATGGACGGCGATCCGCATCCGGTGATCGAGATCGACGCGACAGAGGATGGCAACGTCGTCGTGCTTCGCGTCCGCGACCACGGTCCCGGCATCGCGCCAGACGGCATGCAAAAGCTGTTCGAGCCGTTTTTCACGACGAAGCCCGTCGGGAAGGGGCTCGGCCTCGGCCTTTATCTGAGCTTCGGGCTGGCGCAGGATTTCGGGGGAAGCCTCGCGGCCGCCAACCACGAAGGCGGCGGCGCTGTGTTCACGCTGACCTTGCCGAAAGGAGTACGGCATGCCGGGTGATTTGCCGCCCGATGCATCAGGGATCGCCGCCCGGGAGGCAGCGGATGAGCCCGCTCGCCATACCCTGCTCTGGCTGCAATCCGGCGGATGCGGCGGCTGCTCCATGTCGCTTCTCAACGCCGACAGTCCGGACCTGTTCGCGGCGCTCGACCTTGGCCGCATCGATGTGCTTGCCCATCCTTCGCTCTGCGAAGCCTCGGGCGAAGACCATCACGCGCTCATCGCCGGGATCCTCGCAGGCCGCCAGCCGCTCGACATCCTCTGCGTCGAAGGCGCGATCCTGCGCGGGCCTTCCGGCACGGGACGCTTTCATCTTCAGCCCGGCACCGGCAAGCCCGTGATGCGGCTTGTGGAGGAGCTTGCGCCCATCGCCCGCCATGTCGTCGCCATCGGCTCGTGCACGGCTTTTGGCGGCGTTTCGGCGGCGGGAGACAACGTCACCGAGGCGTGCGGCCTCGCCTTCGACGGCGCGGAGCCGGGCGGCCTTCTCGGCCCGGCCTTCCGCTCGCGCTCCGGCCTCCCGCCGATCAGCATCGCCGGATGCCCTACCCATCCGGGCTGGATCGTTGAAACGCTCGTGCAACTCGGCCACGGCACGCTCGGCGCATCCGACCTCGACGCATTCGGGCGCCCGCGTTTCTACGCCGATCACCTCGTCCATCACGGCTGCACCCGCAACGAATTCTACGAATACAAGGCAAGCGCGAAGGAGCCGGGGCAGCTCGGCTGCCTGATGGAGCATATGGGCTGCATCGGCACGCAGGTTCACGGCGACTGCAACATGCGGGCATGGAACGGCGAGGGTTCCTGCATCCGCGGCGGCTATCCGTGCATCGGCTGCACCGAACCCCGGTTCGGCGAACGCGAGGCGCCCTTCCTCGAAACACCCAAGCGCGGCGGCATTCCCGTGGGCCTGCCGACCGACATGCCGAAGGCATGGTTCGTGGCGTTGGCCTCGCTCGCCAAGGCCGCTACGCCGGAACGGCTGCGCAGGAACGCGCTCGCGGAGCGCATCGCTGTCCCGCCCGGCAAGGCGTCGGGGAAACCCAAATGACACGCCTCGTCGCAGGGCCGTTCAATCGCGTGGAGGGCGACCTCGAAATCCGCCTCGACGTGGAGGACGGGCGCATCGCGGCGGCTTACGTGAATTCTCCGCTCTATCGCGGGTTCGAGCAGATCCTTGTCGGCAAGGCGCCCGCCGACGCGCTCGTCTATGTGCCGCGCATCTGCGGCATATGCTCGGTATCGCAGTCGATTGCGGCAGCGGCGGCGCTCGCAAACGCGCAAGGACTGAGGCCGCCCGAAAACGGCGCGCATCTGCAAAACATCGTCCTCGCCGCCGAGAACATCGCGGATCACCTCACGCATTTCTATCTGTTCTTCATGCCGGATTTCGCGCGCGGGATTTACGCAGGCGAGCCATGGGCGAAGGCGGCGGCGCGCTTTCAGGCGATGGGCGGGGATGCGCAGCGGGAGTTTCTGCCGGCGCGCGCGGCGTTCCTGCGGATCATGGGTCTGCTCGCGGGGCACTGGCCGCACACGCTCGGCCTGCAACCGGGCGGCACGACGCGCGCCATCGGGCGGGCGGAGCAGACGCGGCTTTCAGGCTACATCGCGGGGCTTCGCCGCTTTCTCGAAGCGACATTCTACGGCGATGCGCTGGAAGCGGTTGCCGCCCTCGACAGCGCCGACGCGCTCGACGCGTGGGAGGCGGATGCGAGCGGCGGCGATCTCCGCGCCTTCCTCGCCTTCTCGCGCCATGCCGGTCTTGAGAGGCTCGGCCCCGGCCCCGGCCTCTATCTCAGCTTTGGCGCCTATCCGCTCGACAGCCGACCGGCCTTCGCGCGCGGCGTCTGGGACGGCGGCGCGACCGGCCCGCTCCGCGAAGAGGATATCGCGGAAGATCATGCCCGCGCGTGGATGGTGCGCGCGGCGGAAGGCCCGCGCCCGCCATCGCGCGGGCTCACGCTGCCCGACGCCGACGCGGCCGACGCCTATAGCTGGTGCAAGGCTCCGCGTCTTGCAGGCCGCGTGGCCGAAACGGGAGCCTTCGCCCGCCAGCTCGTCGACGGACAACCCCTTGTCACGAGCCTGTCCACACGTTCGGGAAGTAATGCGCGCAACCGCGTGATTGCCCGCGCCGTCGAGGTGGCCCGCCTCGTTCTCCTGCTGGAGCGCTGGACGGCGGCGGTCCGTCCCGACGACCCGTTCTGCGTCACCGCGCCGATGCCCGACGACGCGCGCGGCACGGGCATGATCGAAGCGGCGCGCGGAAGCCTCGGCCACTGGCTCGACATCCGCAAGGGCCGCATCTTCAACTACCAGATCATCGCGCCGACGACGTGGAACTTCTCGCCGCGCGACGGAAGCGGTCAGCCGGGCGCATGCGAGGCGGCGCTTGTCGGCGCGCCGGTGCGGCCGGGTGAGGCGACGCCCATCGCCGTGCAGCATATCGTGCGCGCCTTCGACCCCTGCATGGTCTGCACGGTGCACTGACCATGGCGGAGGCGGAGGACATCGAAGGCATCTCGATCCGTGTGCGCGGTCTTGTCCAAGGCGTGGGCTTCCGTCCGCATGTGTGGCGGATCGCGCGCGAATTGGGCCTTCGGGGCGATGTGTCGAACGACGCGGAGGGCGTGCTGATCCACGCCTTCGGACCGCGCACGGCGCTCGACGCGCTGCTTGCCGCGATTGCCGACCGCGCGCCGCCACTCGCCCGCATCGAGCGCATCGAGACCGCGCCGCTGAGCGGCTGCGCGCCGGACGGCTTTCGCATCGTCGAGAGCGGCGCGGGCGACGTCACGACCGGCATCGTGCCCGACGCCGCCACCTGCCCCGCCTGCCTCGCCGACATCCGCGATCCCGAAAATCGCCGTTACCGCTACGCCTTCACCAATTGCACGCATTGCGGGCCGCGCCTGTCCATCGTACGCGCGATCCCTTACGACCGCGCGACGACGAGCATGGCGGCGTTCGAGATGTGCCCGGCCTGCCGCGCCGAATATGAAGATCCCGCCGACCGGCGCTTCCATGCGCAGCCGAACGCCTGCCCCGTCTGCGGGCCGAAGCTGCGGCTCGAAGGCGCGGACGGGGCGGCGCTTCCGCTCGCAGATGCGCGCGACGAGATCGAGGCCACCGCGCGGCTCATCCGCGACGGGCGCATCGTGGCGATCAAGGGGATCGGCGGCTTTCACCTCGCCTGCGATGCGGCGAATGAGGACGCGGTCGCTCGGCTCAGGGCACGCAAGCGACGGAGCGGCAAGCCCCTCGCGCTCATGACGCGCGATGTCGCGACGATCGAACGTTACGCCACCATGGCGCCGCCTGAGCGCGTCGCGCTCGAAAGCCCTGCCGCGCCCATCGTACTCCTGCGCCGCCGCACCGACGCGCCGCCGCTCGCCTCCGGTATCGCGCCTGGCCAGACGACGCTCGGCTTCATGCTCCCATACACGCCGCTGCATCACCTTTTGATGGACGATGTGCCCGGACCGGTCGTGCTGACCTCCGGCAACGTCAGCGACGAGCCGCAATGCGTCGCGAACGATGAGGCGCGCAGGCAATTGGCCAGCATCGCCGACGCTTTTCTCATGCACGACCGGGACATCGTGAACCGGCTCGACGACAGCGTGGTGCGGCTGGCGGCGGGTCGCGTCCGCACCATACGCCGCGCGCGAGGGCTCGCGCCCGCGCCGCTTTCGCTGCCACCGGGGTTCGGGCGCGCGCCCGCCGTGCTTGCCATGGGCGCCGAGCTGAAATCCACCTTCTGCCTTGCAAGCAACGGTCGGGCCGTCGTTTCGCAGCATATCGGGGATCTTGAAAATGCCGCCACGCACGCCGATTACCGTGCGAACCTCGCGCTTTTCGAGCGGCTGTTCCGTTTCGCGCCGGATATCGTAGCCGTGGACGCGCATCCCGATTACCACGCGACGCAATTTGGCGACGTCCTGACCGCGGAGCGCGGGTTGCCGATCACGCGGGTGCTGCATCACCACGCCCATGTTGCGGCGGCGATGGCGGAACGGGGCGTGCCTCTCGACGCGCCGCCCGTGCTCGGTATCGCGCTGGACGGCCTCGGCATGGGCGATGGCGGCGAACTTTGGGGCGGCGAGTTTCTCGTAGCGGATTATCGCGCCTGCCGCCGCGTTGCAGGCTTCGCGCCCGTGCCGCTCATCGGCGGAGCGAAGGCCATGCGCGAGCCATGGCGTAACCTCCTCGCGCATCTGCACGTCGCGCTCGGCTGGAACGAGGTATCGAAGAGCCAGCACGACATTCCGATCCTGCGCCGCCTCGCCGCGAAGCCCGTCGCGCCTGCGCTGCAAATGATGGCGCGCGGTTTGAACGCTCCACCGGCTTCGTCGGCCGGTCGATTGTTCGACGCCGTGGCCGCCGCCCTCGGACTCTGTTTCGACGAGCTTACCTATGAGGGGCAGGCGGCAGTGGAGCTGGAGGCGCTCGCGGCGACGGCAATCGCCGACCTGGGAGCGGTCGAAGCGTGGGGCGACCCGCACTCCGACCCGATGACCGCAGAAGGCGCCCCGGGAGCGCGCCCCATCGTCTCGCCGTTCCCGACGGGCGGAGGAAACACCTCGAACGCGCCGATGCGCCTCGGCTGGTCCGTTCTGTGGCGTGCCGTCCTCGCCGATCTGGAGAAGGGCGTCGCGCCCGCAATCGTTGCGGCGCGTTTCCACATTGTCCTCGCCGAAACGCTGGCTGATGCCGGTCGCCGCCTCGCCCGTCGAGAGGGCTGCGTCACCATCGTCCTGTGCGGCGGGGTGTTTCACAATCGCCTGCTGCTCGAACGGGTGTCAGCGCGGCTTGCCTGCGATTTCGAGGTGCTCGCCCCTGCCCTGTTCCCGGCGGGAGACGGCGCTATTTCGCTCGGGCAGGCTGTCGTCGCCGCCGCGCGCGGGTAGCTTTCGGTTGGTTCGACCTGACGGCGGGAGCCTTCTTCCGCGTGGCATTTCCGCCTTACGGATGTCCGTGCGATCGGTCGAACCGAGTCAGGGCGGCTCGGGAATTACGGCAAGGGCTTCGACAGCGTGAAAGCCCCCCGGATGTCGCCCGCGCTGTAGCCCGTCGCCTTGTCGTCGGGATAAAGTTCCGCAAGCTTCGCCTTGACGGGCTCGGCAAGGTTCGTCCCGTGGCATGCAAGGCAAGGCTCTGCCGCCGTCGGAATCGCCTTCATATAGCGGAAGCGGCGTGCTCCATCGCTTTCCAGGATTTCGGCGCGTTCGAGCTTCGCCGGATCGGCACCGCCCGCTTTCGCGGCTTCAAAACGGGCGAGCGTTTCGGTCTCCCACGCGTCGGGCGCGGTGGCTGAATTGCGCAGCTTGAGCGAAGTGCGCCGCACGATCCACCCGCCAGCCGACGCCTCGGAGGCAATCGCGGGCGCGGCGGTGTTGCAGACGCCGATGGCGGCGACGGGGCCGCCGGCCTTCATCGCGCCGACGAGTTCGCCCTTCAGCCTGTCGGCGAAGCGGCCGACGATGCCCCGCGCTTCGGATGCAAGAGCCTCGGGAGTTGCCGTTTCTCCCGCGTCAGCCGCCGCGACGCCGAGAATCGCCGTGCAGATCGTGATCGCGCCGATCCGAAAAATCATGATGCCCCTCCGATTTTGCCGCTGCCGCCCTCAAGGCGGTATCGCATGCCAATATATTCGCTGATACGCATATATCATGCTCGCGAACAGCGGAAGACCGCAAAAAGAATACCGGCTAAAGAGGAGGCAACAGCGATTCCCGTACTTGCGCATTTGCGAATGTACCCGGGTCGTCGCGCGCCGTTTCGCCCGGACTGACGAGCCTGTCGCGCAAGGTGACGACGGTGCCGAGAATGACGAGCGCCGGGCCGCGAATGCCCTCGCTCGCAGCCGCTCCGGCGATGGTCTCGACCGTGCCCACAACGACGCGCTGATTTGGCCGCGTACCGTTCTCCACGATGGCGGCGGGAAGCGCGGGGTCGCCGCCATGCGCGACGAACTGTTTCATCAGGGATTCAAGCTGGCCAAGCCCCATGAAGATGACGACGGTCTGATGCGGCTGCACGAGCGCTTCCCAGCCGAGGCTCAAGCCGCCGCCGCTTCGCGCGTGCCCCGTCACGAACACGCAGGCCTGCGCGTGATCGCGATGCGTCAGCGGAATGCCCGCATAGGCCGCGCAGCCCGCCGCCGAGGTGACGCCCGGCACAACCTGCACCGGAATGCCCGCCGCAGCCAGCGCCTCGATCTCCTCCCCGCCTCGCCCGAACATGAAGGGATCGCCGCCCTTGAGGCGCAGCACGCGCTTGCCCTCCTTCGCGAGTTGCACGAGCTTCGCGGAAATTTCCTCCTGCGTGACGGCGTGTCTGTCCGGCTCCTTGCCGACATAGATATGCTCGGCCTCGCGGCGCACGAGATTCAGAATGCCGGGCGGCAGCAGTCGGTCGTAGAGCACGACGTCGGCCCGCTGCATGAGGCGGAGCGCGCGGAAGGTCAGAAGGTCCGGATCGCCCGGCCCTGCCCCCACGAGATAGACTTCGCCCTTCGCAAGCGCCGTGTCGTCGGCCGCATCGAGCGCGTTTTCGAGTTCGGCTCGCGCTTCATCCTCGCGCCCGGCAAGAAAGCGGTCGGCCACGCGGCCTTCGAGCGCCCTTTCCCAGAAGCGGCGGCGTTGCGAAAGGTCCGAAAGCCGCTCTCCGAGGCGGTCGCGATATGAGCCGACGAGCGCGACAAGGCGGCCATAGGCGGCGGGGATTGTGCTTTCAAGCCGTGCGCGGATCATGCGCGCGAAGATGGGCGACGCGCCGCCGGTCGAAATGGCAATCACAAGCGGATCGCGGTCGACGATGGCGGGCATGATGAAGTCGCAAAGCTCGGGCGTGTCGGCGACGTTGACGGGCACGCGCGCAGCACCTGCGAGCGCGGCCATCGCCTCGTCTTGGGTCCGGTCGCCGGTCGCGGCGAAGGCAAGTGCGAGGCCCGCCATGTCGCCGGGCGACGGGGCCCGCGTCTCATGCCTGAAATGAGGATCGTCAAGGAGGGCGCGAAAATCGTCGCTCAGATGGGTGGCGAAGACGCTGACGCGCGCGCCCGCGCGAAGGGCAAGCTCCGCGCGTCGGGCTGCGGGCGCGCCGCCACCGGAGACGGCAACGTTTTTGCCCTTGAGTTGGAAGAAGATGGGAAGCTGTTCCACGGGTCGGCTCACTTTTTGGGCTGTAGGGCTAACCCATCGCGCGCGGTTTTGCGCGGGAAAAATGATGCCGTGCCATACAACGTGAGGATTCGGCCGTCCTGGCAGTTCGCCCCCGCCCCGCGAAACACGAAAAGGCCCGCGCGAGGCGAGCCTTGTTCGGTGCGGCTCAAGCCGCCAAAGCAAAAGCGTGTCAGTGAAGCGAACGATGCCACTCGTCGACCTGACGCTCCGCTTCCTCCTTGGTTACGCCATAACGCTCCTGAATTTTGCCGGCGAGTACTTTGGCATCGCCCTTGGCTTCGGTCAGGTCGTCGTCGGTAAGCTTGCCCCATTGCTGTTGCACCTTACCCTCGAACTGTTTCCAGTTCCCAGAGATCTGATCCCAATTCATGGATATGTCCTCCGTTTGACTGAAGAGGTGAACGATTTCCTGCGGGGAAAGTTCCAGGCGACGGTTGAAACCTTGGACCGAGCTTTGGCGTATTTGCTGCCGAAGCGCCGGTAAGGGAACGAGACCGCCCGGGCCTTGTTTCGCGCGAAGGAGGACTGAACATGTCAACAGACACGATAAAGCCCGGCCGGAAGCTGATTTCGAGCGACGATGTCGAAGGCGCTTATGTCTACGGCAGCGACGATGAGCGGATCGGAACCATCGAGGAAATCATGATCGATTGCGTGGGCGGACGTGTCGCCTATGCCGTCGTGGACTTCGGCGGATTTCTTGGCATCGGACGGAGCGAGCGCCCCATCCCGTGGTCGGCGCTGAGCTACGATGCGGATCTCGACGCTTTCCGCACCGACATAACGAAGGAACAGCTCGAAAACTCGCCGCCGCTCGACGACGACAGCTTCGCGAGCGCGGACTGGGAAAGCCGCACGCACGAGCATTACACCGTGCAGCCTTACTGGTCGAACCCGTCGATCAATCGGTGAAGATAAGCGAATACCGGAGCGGCTCACGCTCCGGTATTGGATGCGATCAAATTCCGGCGAGTGCCTGCGCTATGTCTTCGATGAGGTCGTCCGGGTGCTCAAGACCAACGGAAAGCCTGAGCGTTCCCGGCGTGATGCCAAGTTCCGCCTTCGCTTCGTCCGAGAGCTTCTGATGGGTGGTCGTGGCCGGGTGAGCGATCAGCGACTTGGCGTCGCCGAGATTGTTCGAGATCTTGATAACGCGAAGTGCATCCATGAACCGGAACGCGGCGTCCTTGTCCACGTCGAGCGAGAAGGCCACCAGCGGGCCGCCGGATGCCATCTGCCGTTTCGCGAGCGCCGCCTGCGGATGGTCCGCGCGCCCCGGATACATCACGCGCGCGATGCCGCGCTGTTCGCTCAGAAAATCCGCAATCTTCGCCGCGCTTGCCGTTTCGCGCTCGACCCGCACGGGCAAGGTTTCGAGGCCCTTCAGCAGCACCCAGGCGTTGAACGCGGAGAGTGTCGGGCCGGTCTGGCGCAGAAAGCCCTGCACATGATCGGTGATGAATTTCTCGGTGGACAGAATGACGCCGCCGAGGCAGCGCCCCTGCCCGTCGATGTGCTTTGTCGCCGAGTAGATCACGACGTCGGCGCCGAACTTGAGAGGCCGCTGCAGAAGCGGCGTCGCGAAGACGTTGTCCACCATCAGGATCGCGCCCGCGTCATGCGCGATGCCAGCGACGCCTTCGAGATCGACGAGATCGAGCGTGGGGTTCGCGGGGCTCTCGCAGAACAGCACCCGCGTGTTCGGGCGGATGGCGGCGCGCCAGGCGTCGAGGCTGCTGCCGTCCACGACGGTCGATTCGATGCCAAAGCGGGGAAGGATATCCTCGATAATAGCGCGGCTTGCGCCGAAGACGGCCTTCGCGCCGATCACATGATCGCCAGCCTTGAGATAGGAAGCGAGCGAGGCGAACACCGCCGCCATGCCTGAAGCCGTGCCGCGCGCGGCCTCGGCGCCTTCGAGCGAGGCGATGCGCGTCTCGAACATGGTAACGGTCGGGTTGCCGTATCGGCTGTAGACATAGCCTTCGGCCTCGCCCTTGAAACGGGCTTCGGCCTCGGCGGCGCTTTCATAGGTAAAGCCGGAGTTCAAATAGAGCGCTTCCGAAGTCTCGCCGTGGGGCGAGCGCAGCGTGCCAGAATGGACGAGAAGCGTATCTTGATGGAGGCCATCGGGCCCCAGTTGGTCGGACATCGTCACTCTCTCATGGGCGCTAAATGCCGTAAGCCTTCGGGAGAGAGGGCGAGCGGCCTTTTAGCAATTTGTTTAGCGTGGCTGCAAGCCGGCCGGCAAAAGGACCACGTTACGCATAGAAAACGCCGCGTTGCGTCTCGTGTCAAGAGGCGGCGGCGGTTGCGAGCGGATTTACGGAGTCTGCAAGAGGCCGGGTGCGGTCATTTGACGGGCGCTCGAAGCGGCAGCAATTAGAGGTGGTGAGCAGACATTTCTTCTTGCCCTTTTTGTGGGTTCAGCTCCAAAAATCTCTTATTGCCTCCAATCGGCATAGCGTTCGGTCGCGATGGACGCTAGTAGGTGCTGCGCAAAGGTTGCTTCCAAGGTATAAAACATGACGGCCACTAAAATTTGGTACTTCATCAAATTCTTCAGCGAAGAACGGTACGCAGAATCATTTATGCGGGGGCGACTTTACCTAAATCGTCTTTCGTATTTTAGGAAACTGGAGTGTTCCATCGATGATGATGGTAGGGCGGACACGCATGAAGGCGTTTCAATGTGGTGGCAGCCACAAGATATTTGTATAAAGCTGAGTGTTCCCGGAATCGGTGATATCGAGATAACAAAAGATGACTTAGCAGATCCCGTCTCAATATCTTATCAATACCACGAAGACCTGCATATAATTTGTCTATATTCTATATATACTAACGGATATGATACAGTAGATGGAAAATTCCATCTTGACAAAGAGCAATCAGCGGATTTCCAAAGCCAGATTTTGATTGATGAGCGATGCCTGAAATTTGGTTCATATGCCGTTATCACGCCCGCCGTACCATTCCTGGCCCAGGTCAAGGAAGCGTTGCAGCGTCGCGGTCAATGGTTTCGAGGGAGTCTCGTGGAATACTATGACGATGAGATGTTCCACGGCGAATTTGCATCGCAAGATGTAGCATTCAAGAAGCAAAAGCAACTTGCCTATCAAAAAGAATTCAGGATATGCCTGCAAACAGGCACACAAGGAGAAGACCCTATTTTCCTCGAGGTTGGGGATTTAAACCACATAAGCGCGAAAGTGAATTCTTCAAAACTCAACGATATTTTTGAACTCAAATTAGATAAAACCCCTGCAATAGCATCACGCGATGCTCCCTAAACCAACAGCTAACCTGCAAGGTGTTTTGCATGACAGGCGACAGCCGTTTAATGCTACTAGCTTAATTTCCGCTTGTTGGGGCTCTCCGGCATTAAGTTCGAAGATTCCGAACAGCTGCTATCGCCCCCCTCTCCGCCTTCGCCATCCAGCCGATTCCGTGCCGGAACCGGCTGGATCGCCAACCGCTGCAAAGCGATTACGCGGCAAGCGAGGCGGGCCGTTCCGCCGCGATCGGCCGCGCGCAGGCCCATTTCGCCACCTGCTGGATGTCGTAGAAGCGGCAGGCCTCCATGAGCATCCGGCATTCGGTCCACACATCGCCGTCCACGATGGGCATGAACAGGTCGTGGATGTTGTCGACGCCGAGATAGGTCCGCACGCCCGCCGCGAGCAGCTTCGGGAACGGCGCGATGGAATTGTGCAGCGGCGCCGTCATCGGCAGTTGCGCCATGCTGAGCGCGGCGGACGGACAGATCACGATGCCCATGTCGGCGTCGAGGATCTTCTGGATGATGCGGTCCTGCTCGCGCTCGCTTTTCGCGCCGAGCGAAATCGCATGGACGCCGAAGACGCGGCCCTGCATGCCGTGCTCGATGGTCTTTTCGGCGAGAAGCTCCGTCTCGTTTTCGAGCGGGTTGTTCTCCTGATCCACGTGCACGTCGACCGGCTTGCCGAGGCGTTTCGCGAGGTCGAGGATCGTGTCGAGATGCGCTTCGGGACGCGGACGGTCGCGCGAGGGGAGCCCTCCGCAATAATCGGCCATCGCGCAGGCTTCGGCGTATTGCTCGTAGGAGGCCGGGTCGAGCACACCTTGCAGCGGTTGCACGCCGACCTCGAAGTGAATTTGATCCGCATAGCGCTTCTTCACCTCGACCGCCGCCTTGATCGGCAGCAGCCCCACGGTCGAGTCCGCGTCCACCATCGTCCGGCAATAGGTCACGCCTTGCGCGATCATCGTCTCAAGGCCGCGGCTGATGCGCTCCACGAGGTCGTCGTGGGTGTAATTTTCCTTGAGGTAGCGGTAGATCTCCCACTTCTTCTGCATGTCGACCTGGCTGAGACGCAGGTTCTCCATGTTGACGAGGTAGGCCTTGTCGAAATGGGCGTGATGGCTCGCGAAGCCGCCGAGCTTCTCGACCGCCTCCATGAAGTGAAGGCGAAGGTTCCATGGCTCGGAGTTGTCGGAGAGCTTGTAGCGGAAGGTGCCCTTGTTGGTATCCCGAACGATCTGCTGCAAGGTCTCGATGCCGACGTCGCAATCGGTGATGAGCGGGATGCCGTTCTCGATACAGAGCTTGCGGATGAGCTTCGCGTCGGACGATTCATCGTAGTCGTTGTCGCCGGTCAGCACATTGATGACGAGATCGAAGCGGTTCTCGTTCAGGAAGGTGCGGATGTTCGGCGCGCGTCCATCGGTGATCTTGTGAATTTCGACCGTGTCGATGCCATGCCGCGTAAGAAACCTGTGCGTGCCCGGCGTTGCAAAGACATCGACTTCAAGGCTTAGAAATTGCTGGATCGCGGGAAGCATTCTTGCCTTGTCGTCCTCCTTGCCCGCGCTGATAAGGACTTTTTTTCTACTCTTTCGCCCCAAAAGCTTAAGATTGAAGGCGAGCATTTCCAGCGATATACCGTCGTTCATTCCATTTACCCCTTGCGTGATATTCCCCCCTTGTGCTACGTTTCCGGCTTCTCCTTCTCCCATGCGCCGATGAACTTGCCGAAACTTGCCCCTCCGCAAATGGCCGCATGGTGATGAAATGCGCCTCGCTCGTCAATGACGAAATCGCACTTTCGGGAAAATTCACGATTTTGGGAAATTCAATCCGGCGTTCGCGTGTCGCGGCCGCGCGTCTTGCTGATGGCTGGCGTTCAGGAAAGTCAAAATATTGCGATAGGCGTCGAAATCCGCGGCGCTGACGTTCTCCCGCCTTGCGGCTGGGAGCGGCGTGCTCAGGCGGGGGGCTTCAGCAGGAAACCAGCCTTGTTCATGCACGCCGTGAAGGTTGCGGCGTACATCTCGTCCGCCTGCCGCCGCGTGCGGATCGTCGCGCCAAGATTGACGTTGTCGCCGGAGGACGATGCCCGTTGCGAATGGTCGGACTGTCCCGCCTTCTGCACAGAAACGCTCGCCGCGAGAGCCTTGGCCTTGCAGTCGTTTTCGGCGAATTGCTGTGCCAGTTCTCGCTCCGTTGCCGTCTTGTACCGTTCCGGCTCGGTCAGAACAAACTGATTCGCTGTCGGGGCCGTCGTCGCCGTGGGAGCGCAGGCGACGGCGACGAGCGGCAATGCCATAAGCGGAAACGAACGCAGCACGGGATTTCGATCCCTGATCGATAGGATTTTATGTGCTTTAGCAACAAAATGCGCCGAGTGGAAGCCTGAGCTTCGTCCATGCTTAACGGGCGGCGGTCGCCATGCTCAGGCTATGGGGGAAATGGCGCCCCGGAGAAAGTGAAGGTACGAATGCGATGAGTTGCGTTGATGTCGAACGCTACTCAGAACTATCGCACGAGATTTGAAAGCCGAGTGCATCGGCATAGGGGTTTGCAGGTCGGATCGGCACGGCGCCCTCAGAGAGCGCGAGCGCTCTACCTCGGCAATACCATCTACCGCATCCCCGGCACCAACAACGAGCGCACCGTCGGGCGGGCAAATTCGTCGGGCTGCTTCCCCGTAAAGCCCCGCGCACCGATCCAGTATTCATCGGTCTCCGCGAGGTCGAGGCTCGCCACCAGCACACCCTCGTCCGTGTCGGTGAGTCCGCGACGAACTCGTCCGTGTCGTCGGCGATGAGCGCGCGCCCCGCCAAGTCTTACTCTTGACCAAATTTCGCGGGAGACTTGGTCAACACGTTTTTATCGGCAGTAACGCAACGTGAGCCGCACATTTCAACAGAATTCGCCCCTGCGCGAGGGGTCGACCATCGGGCGGGCGAAAGGTGTGCAGCCACGAACGTTGGAAAGGGGACGCAGCAATGCTTAAGAAAATCGGGCTGGCGGCGATGTTGGGGTTGGCGGCGACGATGCCGGCGCAGGAAGCGAGCGCGCAGGATGCTCTTGGCGGCGCGCTGTTTGGCGGCGCGGCCGGCGCAATCCTCGGCGGCGCGGTCGGCGGCGGCCGGGGAGCCGCTATCGGCGCCATCGTCGGCGCGGGAACGGGAGCGGCCATCGCCGCCGAAGGCGAACGCCGCCGCAGCGGCTATTATTACTACCGTGACGGCTGCTATCTGCAACGCCCCGATGGCGTTTGGGTCCGGGCCCATCCGCGCTATTGCTATTAATCGGGGATAGTCGGCTCGTCCTCATCATCCGGACGCGCTCGGTTCACTCCACCAACCCGCCATAAAGCCCCGCGCGCCGATCCCGGAAAAAACCCCAGTCGGCGCGGTATTCCTCGATTTCCGCGAGGTCGAAGCTCGCCACCAGCACGCCCTCGTCCCTGTCGCCGAAGTCCGCCACGAAAGCGCCCGTATGATCGGCGATGAAGCTGTGGCCGTAGAAGCGCTGCGCCGCGCCGTCATTGTCCTCAAGCCCGATGCGGTTCGCCGCCACCACGGGGATGGCGTTCGACACGGCGTGGCCCTGCATCGCGCGCTGCCAGCGGCGGTGCGTGTCGAGCGCTGTGTCGTAGGGCTCGGAGCCGATCGCGGTGGGGTAGAACAGCACGTCCGCGCCCTGAATCGCCATGGCGCGCGCCGCTTCGGGAAACCACTGGTCCCAGCAGATGCCGACGCCGATGGTCGCGAAGCGCGTCTTCCACGCCTTGAAGCCGGTGTTGCCGGGACGGAAGTAATATTTTTCCTGATAGCCGGGGCCGTCGGGAATGTGGCTCTTGCGATAGACGCCGAGCACCTCGCCGTCCGCGTCCGCGATGGCGACGCTGTTGTAATAGGCGGGGCCGTCCTTCTCGAAGAAGGAGATCGGGATCACGAGCCCGAGTTCCCCGGCGAGTTTCGCGAGCGCGGTCACGCAAGGGTGCTCGCGCGCAGGGTATGCCGTCGCGAACCATTTCGGGTCCTGCCGCGAGCAGAAATAGATGCCCTGGAACAGCTCCGACGGCAGCACCACCTGCGCGTCGAGCGCGGCGGCTTCGCGGACGAAGAGTTCGGTCTTCGCGATGTTCTCCGCGATATCCGGGCCGTAGGCGGTCTGGATCGCCGCGACTGTAAGCTTTGCCATCAGGCCGGTTCCTGCTGAGTGATGCAATGAAATGAGCCTCCGCCCGCATCGCCGAAGCCGAGGAGCCCGCGCGAGGGCACGCCCGCCACGCGGCGGCCCGGGAAAACCTCTCGGAGCGCGCCAAGCGCCGCGTCCTCGGTGGCGGTGCCGTAAACGGGAACCACCACGACGCCATTCGCGATGATGAAATTCATGTGCGAAGCGGGTGAAATTTCGCCCACCGGGTTTCGGTAGCGGCCGACGCCCGGCACGCGCACCACATCGAACTTGCGTCCGAGGGCATCCCTCGACGCTTCGAGCGTGGCCGCGATGGCGTCGAGCGTCGCGGCGTTGGGATCGTCGTCGCCTGCTGGCGCTTGGCAGACGACGACGCCCGGCGCGACGAAACGCGCTATGTTGTCGATATGGCCATCGGTGTGGTCGTTCGCCAGCCCCTCGTCGATCCAGACGATCTTTTTCGCGCCGAGCGCCGCGCCGAGCGCCGCTTCCGCATCGGCTCGGCTCCAGCCGTTGCGGTTGGGGTTGAGGGTCGTCTGACGCGTGGTAAGCACGGTGCCCTGCCCGTCATGATCGATGGCGCCGCCTTCCAGCACGAAATCGAAGCGGCAAACGGGCGCGCCCGCGCGCCGTGCGATCTCGTCGCCGACGGTCGCGTCGTCCGGCAGGTCGAACTTGCCGCCCCAGCTATTGGTTGCAAAGCGCAGCGCGATCTTTTCGCTTGTGCCGTCATCGTGAGAGCGGCGCGCGAAGATCGGCCCGGTATCGCGCAGCCAGATGTCGCCGTAGCGCGCGGGGACGATTTCAGCCGCGCCGCCAAGCGCCGCGCGCGCCGAAGCTTCCGCCTCCGCGCCATTCACGAGAAGCCGCACCGCGTTGCCGTCCGCCAGCGTTCTCACGAGCGCCGCCACATCGCGGCGAGGCGTTTCGAGATCGCCATTCCATTCGCGCGGATCTGCGGGCCATGCCGTCCATATTGCCTTTTGCGGCGCCCACTCCGCCGGTACCGAAATCGTATCGCCGCCCATCGCTCTCGTGTCCTTCTCTCATGCCGACATCTAACGCGTCTGCTGAGGAGTTCAAGCCGACAAGCAGGCGGCCTCATGAGATCGCAACGCCCGGCAACCGCGAGCAATCACGCCCGCGCCGGTCGCCGCCGCTCATGGAACCACACACGATAGTCCTGCATCTTCGTCCGCTGGGCCGCAGGCGCGCGACGCTTGCATGTCGAGGCCTCGTCGGTTCCTTCCGCCGCGCCCCAGCGCAATTCCACACAATCGTTGACATTGTAAGCCATTTCCAGAGCCACCGACCGCTCGACCACGTCGCGGAGGGCAAGCGTCCATGGGGAGCCATCGCTTCTCGTATAGGAGAATGTGCGGCTCGAAAGCTCCGATGCGAGGGTGTTTTCGAGCTCGGCTTTTACGTCCGACGCGCTCTTGTCCTTTGGCATGGCGTAGCGCTCGGGGCGCCGGGCGACGCGATCCGGGAAGCCGCGCGCGACATCGATTGCGATCAGAAGCCGCAAATCGCGCGATGGCGTCGCGAAGTCCTCCCACGCACCCGCCGCCTCGAAGATCGACGGGCCATCGGGCATCTCGGCGTCTCCGCGATTGGCGCTCTGGAACTTCCGGCCGTTCTCGACCGACGTTATGCGCGCCTTGACCTGCTCTTCGAGCGCGGCGATCACCTCCAGCAGGGCGCGGGACGGGTCCAGCGGCTCCGGCGACATCACATCTTCCATGCGGTCGTAAAAGTCTTCGACGCCGAGCCGGGACTGATCGAGAGAGAAGTCGCCATACTGTGGGCTGTTCGAGATTTCGACGTTCGATAGACGTCTCAGCGAGCCGCCATCTTGCACGATCGGCCGGAAACGCTTGAACCCCGGGCTTCCAAGCGCGGGATTTTGCGCAAACAGGAAGTTGCCGCGCCAGAAGCGCTTGCGGGCAACGGTGCCGTCCGGCTGTCCATCCACCGCGAGGAAGACGCCCGCCCTGCCTTCGGACTGTGGCACATGCTTCACCAGCATGAGCACATGCCCGTAAGGGTCGGCGTAGATGGTCCCGGGCCGAAGCGTTTGTGCACTGAGCGGCACCGGGTAATAATCGGTATTGCTGTCGTTGGCAGAGGTGCGCGCGGACCCGGAATGGACGCCATCGGCCACGGCGGGGAGATAACGCGCGAACGACGCGGCGAGTCCGAGTTTTTGCGGCGGTGTTCGGGACGTCGGCGCTGGCTGGCGAAACAGCACCGGCAAGGGCGATGCGCCATCCGGCCTCGGCGGCCGCGCCGGCTCGAAAGTCCGGATGTTCGACCACTCGAAGCACCGGGGCCCATCACCGCCGCCACCGCGCGAGCATTTCGAGAAACCGAACGGCAGACCCATCTTGAAGGCGAAATAAGCGCGCAGAAAGTAAGGCAGATCGGCGCAATCGGGCCGCATCACGATGCCCTTCTCATCCTCGCGCAGCCCCAGATGATTGAACAGGAGATTGCGGGAGCGGTCGCGCATGACCTCGTGCAGGACGGGCCAGGACGGCGAGGCGTCGAGAGGTGCATCGAAGAGCGTCTCGATCCAGGCCGAATAGAGGTTTTCGGTCGCGCGATTCCAGCTCGCGCGCAGAGGCCACACGCCGGGATCCCCGTTTTGTGGCACCCCCGGCTGGCGGTCGCGCACGACGATCTCGCGGGTAACGGCCTCGCAAGAGCCGGATGAGGCGAGCTTTGCCGTCCATGTCCCCGCAGCCGGAGAGGCAACTTCCAGACTCCAGAAATAGGGCGGCCCGCCGCGCCTATCTTCCGTTTTGACCGCAATTACGCCGCCGGGCGCCACGAGCGACAACTCTCCGGCGACAGGCTTCTCCGACGCAAGGACGACGCGCAGAGGCGCCCCCTTCCAGGGTGAGAGCGGGGAACTCAGCACCGCGATGTCGGATGCGTCCGCGCACCCGTTTCCAAGCGGCTCCGCAGCCGCCGGAAGACAGACCAAAAGAGCGACCGCGAGAGGAAACAAGATCTTGGCGATAAGCCTGCGCGCTAAGAGCACTGTAGCCCCCCTTCCTGATGACCTGGGGGCAAGCTATTCGGTGTGGCTTGAGTGAATCTTGTCCGAAGATGTCCGCTCTTACAAGCGAACCAAATAGCCTTTTGGCGTCCGCCGCAGCGGCTCTATCAAAGGCGTAACCTCGGTGTCATAAAGCTGGATCTCAAGCGAACACGGATCGTTTTTTCGGGGGACGTGTTTGCGATAGCCTGACGATTGAACGGCGGCGACGAGGGGCATCGCAGATGGCGACGGAAGCATCGACCAAGGCCGAGCCGCAAGGGCTTCGCAACGCGGCCCTCATCGGCGCGCTCGGCATCGTGTTCGGCGACATCGGCACGAGCCCGCTCTACGCCTACAAGGAAGCGTTGAAATCCGCCGGCGACATCGATTCGCTGAGGCATATCGCTTTTGGCTGCGTGTCGCTGGTCTTCTGGGCGCTGATCATCGTCGTCTCGATAAAGTATGTGCTTGTGATCATGCGCGCCACGAATGACGGCGAGGGCGGCATCATGGCGCTGACGGCCCTTGCCACGAATGGCCTCAAATCCGAGCGGGCAAAAGAAGCCGCGATCCTTGTCGGCCTCGTCGGCGTAGCGCTGTTCTACGGCGATTGCATCATCACCCCGGCGATCTCGGTGCTCTCGGCGGTCGAGGGGCTGGAAGTCGCCACGCCCGTATTCAAACCGTATATCGTGCCCATTGCGGTCGGCATCCTCGGAGGCCTGTTTCTGCTGCAGTATCGTGGCACGGCCACCATCGGGCGCGTGTTCGGCCCGGTGATGCTTGTCTGGTTCATCGTTATCGGCGCCGCCGGCCTTCCTTATATTATCGCGAGGCCGGACATTCTGTTTGCGATCCATCCGTCCTATGGGCTGGATCTGATCGCCACGCATGGCTGGATCGGCTTCCACGTGCTCGGCTCGGTCTTCCTGGTTCTCACAGGTGCCGAGGCTCTTTACGCCGATGAGGGCCATTTCCAGGGAAAGGTCATCCGTATCGACTGGTTTGCGGTGGTGCTTCCCGCGCTTCTCCTCAACTATTTCGGCCAGGGCGCGCTCGTGATCGAGTATCCCGAAGCCCGGGACAACCCGTTCTTCCATCTGTTTGCCGACTGGCTCACCTATCCTGCCGTTGCGCTTGCCACCGCGGCGACCATCATCGCAAGCCAGGCCGTGATTTCCGGTGCCTTCACCGTTACCCAGCAGGCTGTTTCCCTCGGTTTCATGCCGCGCATGGAAATCCGCTTCACCTCGAAAACCGAAGCGAGCCAGATCTACATTCCGCAGGCGAACTGGATTCTTGCCGGGGCCGTTCTGGGGCTCATCCTGTATTTCGAATCGTCGTCCGCCCTCGCAAGCGCCTATGGCCTCGCTGTCGCGGGAACGATGGTCACATCGACGTTCCTCGTCGCCGTGGTCGCTCGCCATGTCTGGGGGTGGAGCCTTCTTCGAACTTCCCTCGTGATCGCCTTCTTCCTGACCATCGATCTCGCGTTCTTCGGCGCGAACCTCATCAAGTTTTTCGAGGGCGGCTTCCTGCCGGTGCTTGTCGGCGCGGGAATTTTTGCGGCCATGGTCACATGGCGGCGCGGCCGTTCGGTGCTGAACCAGCGCATCGCGCGCGAGAATCCCCCGTTCGACGATTTCTGGGAAGAAATTCGCGGCCCCGATATCTGCAGGGTGCCGGGCATCGCCGTCTATCTGACCAGCAGACCGGACCGGATTCCCCCGTCGCTGCATCTCAATGTGCGGCATAACAAATGCCTGCATGAAACCGTGGTGCTGCTGACGGTGATCACCGAGCGTATTCCTCGCGTGCCGAAGGAACGGAGAGCGTTCGCCGAGCAGCTTCAGCATGGATTTATCCGCGTCGTCCTGCGGTTCGGTTTTGCGGAGGCGCCAAACGTGCCCCGCGCACTGAGACGGGCGGCGGCGGAGAGGCGGGCGGAGCTGTTCTTCGATCCGGCGGCGGATGTGTCCTATTTCGTGGGCCGCGCGATCCCGGTGCCGTCAACATCCCCCGAGATGTCGACGGTGCAGGAACAGATGTTCATCATCCTCACGAAGAATGCCACGACAGCCACGAACTTCTTCTGCATCCCGACCGAGGACGTCGTCGAACTCGGCACCTTCATCGAGATCTGAGACCGACTCGTTTTCGCTTTCTCCAATCGCACCTCTCGCCCTGACTCTACGTAGTGACGCGATTCCGAACGGGGAAACCGGTTCTCGGCTTTCTGGAACTTCTTTATCGCGCCCGCGTCTTCTCGATCTCGGCGGACATCCAGTCGAACGCCGCATCTCTCAGTCCCGCCCATTCGCCCCAGTCCATAGGATTGATGCCATCGGCAACGGGTATGGCATAGGTGAGAGGCGCGCCTTCGACGGAACGTCGCCGGCGAGACGGATACGCGCCTAGCGCGGTTTCGATGCGAAGGCGCTTGTCAATCGGCCCCGGAGACTGGAACGGCGCCAGCCGAAACTGAGAGCCGCCCACGGCCTGACGGTAAGACATCGGCGACGGACCCAGTCCGGGCACGGCGGGATGAAGAAACACGGGCGGCGCGGACGAAAGCCGCTCCGCAGCTTCGAGAAGAGCCTCGATCTCGCATTCGCCGCTGACCAGTATCGCACCGTCTTCCGTTATGAGCGGCGGGAGCAGCCCCGGCGGCAGAAGCCCGGCGCGAACCGCGACATGGAGGCCGCCGCCGCAAAGGATGGCGGGCTCACCCGTCGACAGCGAGAGGGAAAGCGCCGTGAACGGCCTCGATGCGAGCGCGATGTCGAGCCCGGCCAACGCAGAGCCAAGCAGCGCGTCCACCGGCGAAGCCTCGTAAAGGCCAGCCTCGGCCCGGCCGGCTCGTTTCCACAGAAGCGGGTTGGCAAGCTCGCGAAAAAGGTCTTCGGCATCCGCCAGCGTCACGCCGCATGCGAGCATGCCTGCGGGCAGAACGGCGCTTCCGGCAACGGCGAGCGCTGTCGCGGGGGCGCCGCTCGCCTCGAAAGCCTGAAGCGCGCCGAGGATCGCCGCCGCATAGACGCCGGTGCTTGTGGCCGCAACGGTGTTTCCGCGCCCGAGCAGAGCGCTGGCAAGCTGCGTCGTTGCGCGAGGCACGGAGAAATCGATGAAGAGCGAGGCGCGGTAGGGCCTCGCCGGCAGCCATTCCGCCGCCTTCCTGTTCTCGATTCCGTCGCTGGCGATGATGAGACTGCAGCGGTCCGGCCCGCGCCGCTCGATGGCGTGGCTTTCGAGGTCGGAAAGCCCCGTTGCGCCGCCCTGCGCCAGAAAGACGATTTCGTCGGCCTCGCCTACAGCGTCCGCCGCGAAGGCGTCATCGGAGCCATCGGCGATCACCACCGTAACGTCGAATTTCAACTCCTGTTCCTGAAGCCAGTGGGCCATCGCCGGATCGTCGAAGGCGAGCGCGCCGGGAAGGCCGCCGCCGAACGTCTCCCGCCGAAGCACGCGAACCTCGGCCATCTCTTCCATGGCGAGAAGCAGTGCGTCGAGTTGGGCCTCGTTGAGGCGCGCATTCGCGCCCGCCGGGCAAATGAGAAGGCGCGGCGACGGCTTCACGCGGCTGGCCGCCGCGCCGCGCCTCTCGAACGCATGCGAAAGGCACGATCCGATGAGCGCGGGCATCGCGGCGAATTCGGCGACGAGGTCATCCCAGGCGATGGAGAGAAGCACGGTTTCGCGCAACGCTTCATGTGTCGACGAAGCAGGACCACGCCCGAAGAACGCCGCCGCCTCGACCGCATCGCCCTGCCCGGTCTCATGCCCCGAGGCGCCGCCCTCCCGCGCCTTCAGACGCCCCGAAACGACGATCGCCAGATCGTCGACGGGCTCTCCTGCCATCGTGGCTGTCTCGCCTCGCCCGAGGACGCGCAGCGACGTGCACGCATAGAGGCGCTCAAGCTCGGTGACGCGCAGCCCCGCAAAGGCCGGGAAAGCCGTCAGAAACCGGAACGTGCGTGACGCCTTCTCCATGCCCTCCCCTTTGAGTGGTTCCGATAAGATGCCACCATCTTACGATCGCCAAAGCGGTCTCTACCTCAAGCGATGCAGATACCGGTTCCCTGACAAGAAACAGCGTTCTGGTCGGTATTGAGAGGCTCATACCGATTCAGACGACCGCGAACAGGCTGCCTCCCCGTTTTCACCGCATTGTATGCGATTTTTCCGAAAGCGCAGCGGCCCTTATTCCGCATGGGGGCGGCACGACGGTTCGCGCGCGACTAGGCACGAAGCAAGCGTTACTCCGCTGACACCACCTTACTTTTTCATCGTGAAATCGGTCCTCAGCCTTCCACCCGGATGGCGATACTGTTAAGACGATGCAAAATGAAGACGATGCGCGCCGGACCGGCACACCGGCCGCCCCTCCGTGGATGTATTTTTGGGCACCAGACTTCGCCATAACCGGCTCCGGTTCATGCGCGCGCTTGTTTTCTGCGCGGCTGTGCTCGCTTTTTCTCTCGTGTTCCCACGGCTTTCGACCCTGGCGGGCAGCTCAGCACCGGATATCGTTACCCGCGCGGCGTGGGGAGCGAAGCCGCCGAATTACGCGCTGATGCACGATCAGAAGCCTGCTGAAATCATCATTCACCACACCGCGAATCGTCAGCAGCCGAGGATCAGTCTCGAGGCCAAGATGCGGGGACTTCAAGAGTTCTCATTTTCGCCCGGCCGCGTGGGCCTTTTGCCGAAACCTGCCTGGGGCGACGTCCCCTATCACTATTACGTCGACGTTTCGGGGCGCGTCGGCGAAGGCCGCGACCTCACTTTCGCCGGCGACAGCGTGACCGCTTTCGACAATGAAGACCGCATCCAGATTGCCGTCGAAGGCGATTTCGAGCGCGAGCAGCCGTCACAGGCCGAGGCCGAATCGCTGACCCGGCTCGTCACGTGGCTCGCCGCATCGTACGGCATCCCCGCGCGTGCGATTTTCGGACATGGCGATTTCGACCAGACGAATTGCCCGGGAAAAAATCTCAGGCCGATTCTCGAAGAAATTCGTGAAGCCGTGCGCGCGACGCAGGCGCGATAGCCGCATACGCGCTTGTTCTGCCACCTACAAACCTCAGAATTGCCGAAAGGTTCGGGTTCTGCCGGTCAGGAACCGTTTTCAACTCCGCGCCGCGGGCACATCGCGCACAGGACGCTTGACCGACGTTGTATCAGAGGTTACATGAACCCAAGCTAGGCGAGCACGCCAATACTTCCAATTCCAATATCTAGGTCCGATCATGTCGCGCCAGTGCGAACTCACAGGCAAGGGTGGCCTTGTCGGTCATCTCGTTAGCCACTCCAATATCAAGACGAAGCGGCGCTACCTGCCGAACCTTTGCAATGTCACGCTCATCAGCGATGCGCTCGGGCGCGGCGTTCGTCTGCGCATCAGCGCGAACGCTCTCCGCTCCGTCGAGCATCGCGGTGGCCTCGATGCCTTCCTGCTGAAGGCTCGTGACGAAGAGCTTTCCCTGAAGGCACGTCGCCTGAAGAAGGAAGTCTCGAAGGCCCGCGCCGCCGCTGCGACCGAGACGGCTGCGTAAGACGCATCCCTCAACGCGCGCCCGAATGAACCGTTGGTGCGCGGACGAGGAACGTCTCAGGCACTCACGAGTGTTGATCCGCCGCTGCGGGCGCAACCCGACAAAGACAGTCTCGATGGCCGGGTAATCCCGGCCATTTTCGCGTGCGGGCTTCCGCCCGCTTAACAGCGTCTCGCGGCAAATCAGACGCGTCGAGGCGCTTCGATGTCTGGTTTATCAGCGTCGTCCCGTCAAATCCGGTTCGATTGGACGGGCCGCTCTTGAGCGCGTCCGATTGCGCTTGCTTCTGATTCGATCAAAAGCGGATACGCCCCAGATCTGATTTCACCTCCACGCCGGCTCATGATGCCGCGCGGTCCCGAGCGTTCCAGGCAGCAAGCCGGGTGGGCGGCTCACGCCACCCGCCAGACCTTATCGCCATGCAGCATGAACAGGCGCGGCTCATTCCCATGCAGCGCGCGCAGAACCGGCGCCGAGCAGGATAATCCGCCGGTATAAGTGCCGAACGCCGGCAGAATCATCAGATCGTCGGACACGCAAAAGCAGGGACCGGAAAAGCTGGCGCTGCCCGCATTGAGCCGCGCCTTCGGATGGAAATGGCCGACGATTTCGGGCGTGACGCGCTTCGTGCCCGGCTGGTGGGCTTTATCCGGCTCATGGCGGAGCACGACGCCGTCGACACGCAGGTCCATCACCCGAACGCCCTCGCAGAAATCCGGCGCGTCCGGATCGTGATTGCCGCCGATCCAGATCCATTCCTCTGCCAGCGCGCAAAGCGAAACAAGCGCCGCGCGATCCGCCGCCGCCATGCGCGCCCCTGCCGCGCCATCGTGAAAGCTGTCGCCGAGGCAGACGACGCGCCGCGGACGCCAGGCTTCGACCACGCGCCGGAGACGGGCGAGGGTATCGTAACTGTCGAGGGCGGGCACGAGGCGGCCGCGCGCGGCGGCACCCGAGCCTTTTTCAAGATGGAGGTCGGAAACGATCAGCATCCCGCACGCGGGCACATAGGCGGCGCCGGACCCATCGAGGACGATGCCAAGCCCAGCAAAGCGAATTGTGCGCGAAGAGCGCCCTGCCACGCCAGCCGAGCTTGCAGGCTGCGCGGTTAGAACGCTTGGTTGCGTCTTTATCGGTGCTCGCAACGCCGCCGCTCCCTGAAGCGGATAGGACCGGATGGAAACAACCCGATCGGTGAAACCGTCATCTGACTTCAAAACGGAGCCGTCTTGCGGTGCAATTAGATCGGAACGGGCTGCGCTGCCTGTTTTGCGATGAGATCATGCTCAAACAAAGACCGGGACGCGGCGCTTCCAGACTCGTCGAAAGTGCGAACGGTGTAAGCGTTCAAGGACGCCGAGGCCGTGCAACGCCCCCCTCTTCAGCGCTATCCGCCCCTTCGGGCCTAAGCCAGAACGGTCGGCGCCACCCACCAGTTTGGATGTGCCGCCGCCAGAGCGCCAGCCGCCGCCTTCGCCTTCTCGGCCGAGACGAACACGCCGAAACAGGTGGGCCCGCTACCCGACAGGCGCGAGAGCACGCAGCCGTCGAGCACGCGAACCGTATCGAGAACGCGCGCGACCTGCGGCTCAAGCGCGATCGCCGGTGCTTCAAGGTCGTTCCGGCCATGCGCGAGGCATTCGGCGGCGCCTTCCGGCGAATCCCAATCCGTCGCAACCGAGAACGGCGCGTTCTCTTCGCCCGATGCCAGCGGTCTGGCTGCGAGCGTACGGAACACGTCGGCCGTGGAAAGCTTGATACGCGGATTGACGAGGATGGCGGGCAGCGGCGCGACGCGCGGCACAGGCGTGATGCGCTCGCCGAGACCGCACATCCACGCAGCCCGACCGTAAAGGCACACGGGCACGTCTGCGCCGATCATCTTGCTCGCTTCGATGAACTCTTCGGGCTTGCGATTCTCGCCGTAGATCGCAACGAGCGCCCGAATGGTTGCGGCTGCGTCCGACGATCCGCCGCCGAGGCCCGCCGCCACGGGGATGTTCTTGCGAAGCCGGAAATGGCCGTGAATGTCCATGTCGAACCATTCGGCGACGGCGCGCTTGGCCTTCATGATGAGGTTGTCGCCTTCGAGAAGCGGCGCGAATGCACCGTCGATCTCGAGCCGGTCGTCGATGTCTGGGCTGAATTCCAGCTCGTCGGCCACGTCGTTGGCGAACACGACGAGGCTTTCAAGCTCATGATAGCCGTCCGGGCGCTTGCCCTTCACATGAAGCGTCAGGTTGACCTTGGCGCGGGCGCGCTCGCGGATCGTCACGGGCCAGGTATCCTCATGGGCGGTAGCTTGGATGATGTCGGCTTCGGAAGAGTGAGTCATGGCAACCTTGGCTTACTCTGCGGATGTCGTGTGCCTGACTGTGTCGTGCGGGTCCGTATTGGGTGGCGACCTCATGGGATCTGCACCACACGACCGGACGCGCCGACGCGGGAAACCGCTCGACACGACGCCAGCAGCCCATGTCTAAGCGGCCTTGCCCCAATTGTCGACTCCGGCGAACGCGAGGCGCACCGTGCCGCATCCGGCGCTTTCCGACTTACGGATTTGCCGTCTCCTGAGGCTGCGGCTCGGACGCGACGCCGGGAACCGCCTCCGGGTGCGTCTGCAATTCCGCATGAGGGCCTGCTTCGTCCGGAAGCCCGGCTTCGAGCTTCTTCTTGATCTTGACCACGTCCTCAGGCTCGGGATTGAGGCTCAGCGCCTGCGTCCACTGGAACTTCGCTTCGAGCTTGCGCCCTAGCCGCCAGTAGACATCGCCGAGATGATCGTTCAGCGTCGGGTCTTCGGGCCGAAGCTCCACGGCCTTGTCGAGATGCTTCACGGCCTGCTCGTAGTCCTTCTGGATGTAATAACCCCAGCCGAGACTGTCGATGATGTAGCCGTCGTTCGGCTTCAGGCGAACCGCCTTCTTGATCAGCTCGAAGGCCTCGGGAATGTTGATGTTCTGGTCGAGCCAAGAATAGCCGAGATAATTCAGCACCGCGCCCTGCTCGGGGTCGAGGTCGAGCGCCCGCTTGAAATCCGCCTCGGCCCTGGCCCATTGCTTGGTACGCTCATAGGCGATGCCGCGCTGGTAGAAAAGCGACCAGTGGCGTTTTTCGGGCTCGCCGATCAGTTCGATCACGCGCGTATAATACGGGATCGCGGCGTCGTAGCGTTTCGCGGCGCTGTCAATGGAGGCGAGCGTCTGAAGAACGGACTCTTCCTTGGGATGCTTTTCCGCAAGCGCCGCGAGCAGCGCCGTGGCTTCGTCCGTCTTTTGCAGGGCGTTGAGATAGAGCGCCTTTCGCACCTGCGCGTTAAGCCGGAAGGGCGAGGTCTCGCGGATCCCGTCGAGCACCGCCACCGCCTTGTGATAATGTTCGAGATTGCCGTAGATTTCCGCGAGTTCGAGCTTCGCGATCTCGGATGCCGGGTTGAGATACAGCGCGAGGCGCAGATAAATCTGCGCGGCGTCGACGCCATTGTTCGAGGCGAGCACCTGCCCGATGCCGAGGAACGTCTCGGCAAGCCCCTCATCCACGGTCGAAACCATGAGTTTCGGCGTCCTGCCTGCCTTCAGATCCGCCGCCAGCGCAGATCCGAGCGGCGTCTCTTCGGCTCCGCTTTCCTTCAACACGTCGAGCGCCTGCTGCCTGTCGCCCCAAACGGCGAGGTGACGGGCGTAGCCCTCGGCGATGCGCATGTTCGTGGGCTTTTTCTCGTAGACGGTCTTGTAGGCTTCGGCCGCTGCCGCCTTCTTTTTCGCGACATCCGCGACGAAGGCGCGCTGGACGGTTTCAAAATGCGTGGCCCACGCCGCCTTGCTCGGCTGGGACAGTATGGCGATGGCCCGGTCGGCCTGCCCCTGCGCAACCGCAACCCAGGCGCGGGCGAGCTTCATCGTCGGCTCTTCGGGCGACGTGCCTTTCGCCGCCAGACGGAAATACTCGTCCGCCTTCGCGTAATCCTTGCGCTTGAACGCATCAAGGCCCAGAAAATCATATGCGATCGCGGCTTCGCCGGGCCGCTTGATCAGCCGCAGCGCCAGAGTTTTCGCGGATTCGAACTCGCCCGACGCCAGATCCAGCTGGAAGGCATCGTCGAGAATATCGGAATTCGACGGATCTTTCTGGAGGGCGCGCCGATAGTAAAGCGCCGCGTTCTCGCTGTCGCGGGCCGAGCGCGCCACATGCCCCGCCAGATAGCTCCCGAGAAGCGAATTGCTGCCATAGCTCACAGACCCGGTGGTGGCCTTCCCCTTGTTCGGCGCCGCCGCGTGCGCATCTCCCGGATACGCCGACAGAGCGGCGAGGCAGACACCCAGCAGCGCACCCAAAGCACCGCGTGGCGAGATCCGGCGAACGAAATCCGATGTCAGCATGTCAGATGCCTGCAATGTCGTGTCCTGGTGTTTTGGCGATGAACGGCTTCGTCGGATCGGCAATGCCCTGGGAAGGCCGACTTAGGGACAGTTCTTTTCGATACGAGTCGAAACGCTACCCCCTCGACGCGTCACTGGCGAGGAGAGGTTCGCGCTTGAGGCACAAATTCGGTTTATAATGAGACGGAATAACGGCACCTGCGCAATTCGCGGCGCTATTCCCGTTTTGACGACGGCTTTTCCTCGCGCGATTTTCGCAGATCCCGCCGTGTCTTGATGAGTTCGTAGATCGCGAAGGCGAGAACTCCAAGGACCAAAAGAAGCTCAGCTTCCACTCCCATGTGTCATCTCCTTCGACGCGGGCGCCCTATACGACGCGAATTTTGGCGCCCTTTCGCTATTCGGCAGCCGGTTGCGCCACGGCTTCGGGCTCGCCATGCGCGAGTATCCCGTATCTTTCCGCTTCGGCAAAGACGATGTCTGCGGTTTCCTGCGGCTTTTCCTCGTGGGCGAGATGGCCCATGTGCCGCAAAAGGATGACTTTCGAGTCGGGAACCATGTTGTAGACCTTGAAGGCCACATGACTAGGCACGGCCTTGTCCTCAGTACAAGCGATGAGCGTGAGCTTCGTCTTGAGATTCGGCAGGTCGCTCGAAAGGGAATGCAGATCCCAGTTCGCCATCATGCCGAGCGCGGATGCGATGTGCGTCGAATTTCCCAGCAGGAGCCCATATTGGGCAAGGCCCTCCGCATCGATCCGGGAGCCCGTCCCTTCAATCAGCCGGCGGACCGTTATCCGGTCGCGCGCCTTCCACGCGAAATAGCCGGGCACGAAAGGGTTCAGAAACAGCGCGCGCGCGATCATGGGGAAGAGTTGCGACGCGATGCCCGGAAACGGAAGGAATGCGCCGTTCAGGCTGACGATCGCCTGCGCGCCGAGCTTGCCATCGAGCGCCATGCGGCACAGGATCGCCGAGCCCGCCGAATGGCCGATGGCGAGCACGGGCTTGACCTGAAGGGTGTCAAGCAGCGCCGCGATCGACCGTGCCATATGCGGCAGCGTGAGCAGCGTCGATGTACGCGGCGCTTCGGTGAAACCATGGCCGGGAAGGTCGGGCGCTATCACGCGGAAGCGCTTCGCGAGAATAGGCGCGAAATGCCGCCAGGAGTGAGTGGAAGCGCCAGTACCGTGCACGAGCAGCACGGTCGGCCCGCTGCCCATCTCCTGCACATGCCAGCGCAGTCCGCCGGCAGACACAAATCGACTCGCAGCACGGTTCGGCCAATCGAGGCCGTCCCGCTCCCATTTCAACGCTGTCATCCCTTCGCAGCCATTTTCGCAGCCTTCGATATAGCGGCCGCGTTGGCGTAAGGCATTGGCACATAGCGCGCTGCCATTTCCTGCGCGAGCTTCTCAGCCTGCGCCTGCGGCCTCGGAGAGGTATCTACCAAGATTGTGGCGATACCTTCCGCGCGCAAGCGCCGACCGGCTGTGTTCGCGTCATTTTGAGCGCGCTCGCGGCCCGGCTTCCCGTCTGCCGCGATATTGGCTTTCCCGTCCGTTAAGAACACCACGAGCGGAGCGACGCCCCGGCGCCGGATGTTGAGCGCGAGCGCCCCCGCCGCATCGATGCCGGAGGCGAGAGGCGTTCCGCCGCCGCCGGCGAGCGCCGCGAGGCTTTTCTTGGCGCGGGTGAGCGACCGCGTCGGCGGCAGGAGGATTTCGGCGCGCGTACCTCGAAAGGCCACGAGCGCCACCTGATCGCGGCGAATGTAGCACTCCGCGAGCAGAAGCTCGACGGCGCCCTTCGTTTCCGCGAGGCGCTGCATGGCGGCCGAGCCGGACGCATCCACGGCGAAAATGGTTGCGGTCTGCGAGCGCGCCTTGAGCCGCTTGATGCGAAAGTCGTCGCTTCTGACCTCGATCTTGTCGATCCCGCCGGTGTTTGCCGCCGCCCTTTCGAGCATCGTCTTGCGGATCTTCTGCCAGGGTGCCGCGGCCCGAAGCGTTTCGAGCAGGCTCAGCGGCGATCCGGGCTTCGGCTCGCCACGCCGCACGCCCGCCGGACGCCCGCGCGCGGCGTTGGTGCGCTCGGCGCCCGCCTTGCCCATGGGCGCGGACGGCGGCACGCGAAACGGCTTCGCGGCAGCCTTCACAAGCATTTCCTTCGGCATGGCGGCGGCTGCTGCCGCGATGATCATATCGGTCAGCGCCTTGTCGTCGTCGGGCGCGGTCTCGTTTTCCCCGCTCTCCCCGCCGCCCTTGCCGTCTTCTTCCTTGTCGTCCTGCGGCTCGGGCGGGGGCGGCTCCGGCGGAGCCTGATCTTCCATCGGCTCCGGCATGCGCGTCGCGCGAGGCGCCAGCACAAACATCGCGGCAAGCCCCGCGTCTTCCTCGTTGGCCTCGTCGCGGCCCGCGAGCGCTGCGGACGCTCGGGCGGCGCGCACGGCGAACACCGGCGCGCGCATCGTCTGGACGCCGAACGACACGGCGGCGGACACAAGGCCCGCAATTATGCTGTCGGGCACCACGACGTTCGGCAGTCGCGCCTGAGCCGCCTCGATCTCTTCGAGCGTCGTGTCGGACAGACCGACATCGCGCCAGGTCACGTCGGTCAGGTCGATGCGAAGGCCGAGGCGTTCCAGAAGCGCGGCAGGCGGCGTTTCGTCGTCGCCCGCCTCGCTTTCGTCGAGAGCGATCACGCCGAAGCGCGCCGGATGCAGCAGCGAAGCCGCCTCGCGCTCCACATGCACCGCGCCCGCGTCGATCACGAGGCCGAGCCTAGACGCAAGCCCCGCTTCCATGCGCTCGGCAGACGGGATCACGAGAAAACCACGGTCCATCTCGGCCAGAAGACCGCGCTCGGCGACGGGCTTGCCATGCGCGAGCGTCGCCGCGAGGTCGAGGCCGCCAAACAACCGCTCGTCCGCCGCATAAAGCGGCAGTTTGCGGAAGGGCGCCCAGCCGGGCACGATACTTCTCAGGAAGTCCATCCAGCTGTCGCGCACCGGCCCGTATTTCGAGGCGACGGCGATACCGCCAAGCCCCACCGGGTCCACGGCGAACAGGGAAGCCGCCATGACGGCCTCTTCCCACAGCGAGCGTTCCTCCGCCTCGCCGCCGCCGTTCATCATGCGCTGAACGCTTTCTCAAGCGCCATGTCGACGCGCACCGAAGAGCCCGCCTCGTCGAGCGGGTCGCGGCGCAGACGGTGGCGGAGCGCGGACGGCGCAATGGATTTCAGATGCTTCTGCGTCACGGTTTCCGCGCCCTCATAGGCGGCAAGCGCGCGGGCCGCGCGCATCAGCGTGAGTTCGCCGCGAAGGCCATCGGTGCCGAGCGCAAGGCAGAGCTTCGCGGCATCTTCAAGGATCGAATCCGGCACGGCAATGAGGTTGACGCGCGCGCGCGCGGTCGCAACCTTCCTGCGAAGCTTGCGGTTTTCGCCGCGCCAGGCGGCAGCGAAACCATGCGGGTCGCGCTCGAACGCGTCGCGGCGGCGGACCACCTCGATGCGCGAGGGCAGATCCTGGGGCGTGCGAACCTCGACGGAAAGGCCGAAGCGGTCGAGGAGCTGCGGACGAAGCTCGCCTTCTTCCGGGTTGCCGGAGCCGATGAGCACGAAGCGCGCGGGATGGCGCAAGCTCATGCCCTCGCGCTCGACGACGTTCTCGCCGGAGGCGGCCACGTCGAGCAGCAGGTCCACGAGGAAATCTTCCAGAAGGTTCACTTCGTCGATGTAGAGAAAGCCGCGATTGGCGCGGGCTAGCAGCCCCGTCTCGAAAGCCTTTTCGCCGCGCGTCAAAGCCTTTTCAAGGTCGAGCGCGCCAACGACGCGATCTTCCGTCGCGCCGAGCGGCAGGTCGACCACCGGCACGCGGATGAAGCGCGCGACGAGTTTCTCGCCTTCGCGCAGCTTCTCGCGGCACTCCTCGCACAAATTGGAGCCGTCCGGATCGCAGTTGAAGCGGCAGGCGCGCACGGCGCGAACCGGAGGAAGCAATGCGGCAAGCGCACGAACCGTGGTCGACTTGCCGGTTCCGCGATCGCCGAAAGCAAGCACGCCGCCAATCGAAGGATCGATGGCGGATATGATCAAGGCAAGCTTCAGCTCGTCTTGTCCAACGATGGCGGAGAAAGGATAAATGGGGCGGGTCATTGGCGTTCTTCTAGCGCGGTCTGAATTTGCATGTCCAGTTCTGCTCCCATGAGTGCGGCAAAAGCTGTCAGCCAGAGCCAGTAGAGCAGAATTACGACGGCCCCGAACGAGCCGTAGATCCGGTCGTAGGAATTAAACGCAGACACGTACCATGAAAAGCCCGTTGATGCCGCAAGCCAGAGCGCTGTTGCCGCAAGCGAGCCGAGCGAAACCCATCGCCAATGCGCGTCTTTCCGATCCGGGCCATAGCGATACACCACCGCAAGGCTGAAAGCCACGATAATGGCGAGCGCGGGCCATCGCGCATAATGCAGCACCGCGTTGGTGAACTCCGAGATCCCGAACAGGCGGAAAATGCCCGGTACTGCCGCGACCACGATGATATTGAAGGCCAGCACGGCCAGCGCGCCGAGCGTGAACAGGATGGCAAGGCTGTTGGTGTGCGCAAAACTCCGCGTCTCGGTGCGTCTGTAGACGATATTGAGCGCGCTCATGAGCGCGTAGGCGCCAAGCCTTGCGTTGATGAATGCGAGTCCGAGAGAGATGATCGTTGCGAGCGAAAGCGACGTCGTGTTCTGGCGGACGAGCACCGCGACCTGCGCGTTGATCGCCTCCCACGCCTCCGTTGGCAGCAGGTCCTTCAGCGTGACGAGAAAATTCTGCACTTGCCCCGTCTCGGCGAGGAGACCGAAAACCGCGACGAAAAACACGAGGCCGGGGAAGATCGCCAGCAATGCATAGAACGCGACGCCCGCTGCGAGAAGGCTCACATTGTCCGCCGCGATCGATTTCCACACGCACACCAGAACATGAAGCGGCGTGTGCCGTCTCCGTTGCCTGGCGAATGCCAGTTTGGCAGCTCTGGCCCGGACATTGAACGACAAGGCGGCATTCCTCAGGGAGTCGCTGAACTTCGCATTCGAGCGTTTACGAAACGATGATTGGCCGAATGCGCGCCGTCTCGCAATCGGAAGCTTGCGCGCGCGAGCGCGGACTTGACCCTTCGCCTGGCTGTTCCCATAGTCCGGCATAGTCCCGCCTCCGCCTGCCGAATGCGCATCCCGTTGCCGCTTGCGCGCGATGCCCGAAACGAATCGAGGCCGGGCAAGCTGCGGGTTTGCGTGCCCGTGGCTCGCCCGCCGCAAAAAACGACCCGAAGCCCCGTAAGCTCCGCATCGAATCAATTTTCGCTTTCTGGTGAACAGAGTGAGAAAGATCCTGATCCGCGCCACTGCTTTCCTTGCGATGGCCGCGTTCTGTGGCCCGAGTGACGCAGCCGCGCAACCCTGCAAGCCCTACGCGTTCGAGGGCAACGGCTATACGCTGTGCGAGGCCTCGCTCGACCGCTTCGCAATCAGGCTTCTCTGGCAGAAGCCGGACGGCGCCCCATACACCTATCTGAGCGCCGTGCCGAAAACGGACGAGCGCGGCGGACGGCTCGCGTTTGCGCTGAACGGCGGCATGTTCCACCCGGACTACAAGCCCGTGGGACTGCATGTGGAAAACGGCCGCGAACTCGTGCGCGCCAACACGCGGCCGGGCCCCGGCAATTTTCACCTCAGGCCGAACGGCGTCTTTTATGTCGGGGAGGCGGAAGCGGGTGTGATGGAGACCGGCGCCTTTCTCAAGAAGAAGCCGAAGGCGAGCTACGCGACGCAATCGGGACCGATGCTGGTGATAGACGGGCAGTTGCATCCGCGCATCGCCAAGGCCAACGTCTCGGCGAAGCCGCGTGACGGCGTCTGCGTTCGCGGCGACAAGACCGTCGTCTTCGCGATCTCGGACGGCGGCGTGCCGTTCGATACGTTCATGCGGTTGTTTCGCGACGGTCTGAAATGCAGGAATGCGCTGTTTCTAGACGGAGGCACCGCGCCCGCCCTGTTCGTGCCGGGCGCCCGCAGCGGCAATGTGCTGTTCGGGCTGGGACCGATGATCGCGGTTTATGAAAAGGAGCGGCGCTAG
>NZ_JASGFR010000013.1:0-84554 GCF_047605405.1 Rhodomicrobium sp.
CCGCTGATGGCGATCCCGAAAAAAGGCTTCGAGGCCGTCGTCGCGACAAACCTCACCGGCGGCTTTCTCATGATGCGCGAGGTGTTCACGCAGACGATGCGCGAGCACGGCGGCGCGATCGTGAACATGGCCGCCGACATGTGGAACGGCATGCCAGGCATGGGCCATTCGGGCGCGGCGCGGGCGGGCATGGTGAACCTCACGAAGACGGCGGCGTTCGAGTGGGCTTTCGCGGGGGTGCGCGTGAATGCGGTTGCGCCGGGCTGGATCGCGTCGTCGGGCATGGACCGCTACGAAGGGCCTGTGAAGGCGCTCATTCCGAAGCTCAAGGATCACGTGCCGCTGCGCCGTCTCGGCACCGAGGCCGAGGTTTCCGCCGCGATCTGCTTCCTGCTGTCCGAGGGCGCGGCCTTCATCAACGGCGTAACGCTCCAGATCGACGGAGGCGCGCCGCTCGGCAACCCGCTGTTCGACATGGGAACAAGTCCGCCCTCCCCCGAATTCAACGGCTTTCACCGCGCCGGAAAGCCGAAGGTGCTCGATCCGAAGGACGAAAGCTGATGCCGCCGCTGCCCTCGAAAATCGCGCTCGACTCCGATGCCTTCAGAGCGAACGCGGCGGCGATGCTGGCGAAGGTCGAGGCATTTCGCGCCGCCGAACGCGCCGTCATCGCGCATTCCGCGAAGGCCGCCGACAAGTTCGCCGCGCGCGGTCAGCTTCTGCCGCGCGAGCGTGTGACGCGGCTTCTCGATCCGGGCACGCCGTTCCTCGAACTGTCGACGCTCGCGGGTCTCGGCATGCATGACGACGACGGCGAGGCGCGTGCGATGGGCGGCGGCAGCGTCATCGGCATCGGCGTCGTGTCGGGCAAGCGCGTGCTCGTCTCGGCGAGCGATTCCGCGATCAAGGGCGGCACCGTCTCGCCCATGGGCCTGCGCAAGGCGCTGCGCGCGCAGGAGATCGCGCTCGAAAACAAGCTGCCGCTGATCTATCTCGTCGAATCGGGCGGCGCGAACCTCCTCTATCAGGCCGAGATGTTCGTGGAAGGCGGGCGCAGCTTTGCCAATCAGGCGCGGCTTTCGGCGGCGGGCATTCCGCAGGTCGCGGTGGTGCACGGATCGTCCACGGCGGGCGGTGCCTATCTCCCCGGCCTTTCCGATTACGTGATCCTCGTGCGGGACCGCAGCAAGATCTTCCTCGCGGGGCCGCCGCTCGTGAAGGCCGCCATCGGCGAAGACACCACCGACGAAGCGCTCGGCGGGACCGATCTGCATGCAAGCGTGACCGGGCTCGGCGAATTCGTGGCGCGCGACGACGCCCATGCCATTCAGCTCGCCCGCGATCTTCTTGCAAAACTGAAATGGGACCGCGTGCCCGCCCGCGCCAACGCCGCCCCTCCGCTCTACGCCCCCGAAGAGATCCTCGGACTCGTGCCCGTGTCGGAGCGCGAGCCTTACGACGTGCGCGAGATCATCGCCCGCATCGTGGACGGTTCCGACTTCCTCGATTTCAAGCGCGACTACGGCGCGGAAATGGTCTGCGGCTTCGCGACAATCAGCGGTTTCGAGATCGGCATCCTCGGCAACAACGGCGCGATCCAGCCGGACGGCTCGACCAAGGCCGCGCAGTTCATGCAAGCGTGCGACCAGACCGGCACGCCGCTCGTCTTCCTGCAAAACACCACGGGCTACATGGTCGGCAGCGCGGCCGAGCGCGGCGGTGCGATCAAGCACGGCTCGAAGATGATCCAGGCGGTCGCCAACGCGCGCGTGCCTAAATTCACGATCCTCGTCGGCGGCTCATACGGCGCGGGGAATTACGGCATGTGCGGGCGCGGCTTCGATCCGCGCTTCATCTTTTCCTGGCCGAACGCGCGCGTTGCCGTGATGGGCGGACCACAAGCGGCGAAGGTGATGGAAATCATCACGCGCGCCAAGTTCGAGAAGGCGGGCGGTGTGAACGAGCCTGTGCTGCGCCAGATGGCGCAGGCTATCGAGGCCCAGCTCGACCGCGAATCGACCGCGCTTTATGCCACCGCGCGGCTATGGGACGACGGCATCATCGACCCCCGCGACACGCGCGCCGTGCTTTCGCTGTGCCTGTCGCTCGCCGCCGAAGCCGATGCGCGCACCCTTCGCCCGAACGCTTTCGGCGTCGCCCGGCTTTAAGGAAGAACTGCCGCGAAAAGACTCGGATATGTTAGCGTTTCGTCAGCACTGGCCGCTGTTGATCGATCGCGCTAGAACTTTCTTAGAATCGTGCCCCTACCATCATGACTGGGTTGCAAGAAGACATGGCGAAGGAGAAAAACCCGGCGGGTGCGGAGCCCGACGCAAAGATTTCGCGCGATGAGGAGAAGAAAAAGCGTCTCGCTGCCGCCCTGCGTCGCAATATCGCCCGGCGAAAAGACACGAAACAGACTACTTCGGGGGAAGGCCCCGACACGGATTAAGGGCTATACCGGCTTGCTAGGGGAGCAGCGCTCGTTTAGCGTGCCGCGCTTACGCCGCTTTTTCCGGGCAAACGGCATCATCATTCAACCGACAGGCATCATGGATAGAATTCGCATAGTCGGCGGACGGCACCTGAACGGCACCATCCCGATCAGCGGCGCGAAGAACGCGGCATTGCCGCTGATGATCGCGAGTCTGCTCACGCCCGAGACGGTCACGCTGAAGAACGTGCCGAACCTCGCTGACGTCAGCCTTCTCATCCGCATTCTTCGCAACCACGGCACCGACGCGGCTTTCGACGGCAAACGCGCGAACGGCCATGCCCATCAGGGCGACACGATCCATTTCACGGCGCGAGACATCGTCGACACGACCGCGCCTTACGACATGGTGCGCCGCATGCGCGCAAGCTTCTGGGTGTTAGGCCCACTGCTCGCGCGCGAGGGCAAGGCGCGCGTCTCGCTGCCGGGCGGATGCGCCATCGGCACGCGCCCCGTCGATCTGCATCTCACCGGCCTTCAGGCGCTTGGCGCCGATATCAAGCTCGATGGCGGCTATGTGGTGGCAAGCGCGCCCGGCGGCCTCAAGGGCGGCGTCGTGCGCTTCGCGAAAGTGTCCGTGGGCGCGACACACAATGTGCTGATGGCGGCGACGCTCGCGAAGGGCGAAGTCGTGATCGAGAATGCGGCCTGCGAGCCGGAGGTGGTCGACGTCGCGGCCTGCCTGTCCAAGATGGGCGCGAAGATCGAGGGCGCGGGCACGCCCACTATTCATATCCAGGGCGTCGACGAACTCGAAGGCGCGACGCACACCGTTCTTCCAGACCGCATCGAGACCGGCACTTACGCCATGGCGGTCGCGGCTGCTGGCGGCGACGTCACGCTCGAAGGGGCGCGCGTCGACCTTCTGCCTGGCGTGCTCGATCTGCTCCGCGGCGCGGGCGTCGAGATCACCGAAACGAACCGCGGCATTCGCGTATCACGCAACGGTGCCGCCCTTCGCCCCGTGAGCGTCGAGACGGAACCCTTTCCCGGCTTCCCGACCGATCTGCAGGCGCAGCTCATGGCACTGATGTGCCGGGCTGAAGGCATTTCGGATATCCGCGAGACGATTTTCGAAAACCGCTTCATGCATGTGTCGGAATTGACGCGCCTCGGCGCCGACATCGAGGTTAAGGGTGAGATGGCGCGGGTCAAGGGCGTGCCGCGACTGCACGGTGCTGAAGTCATGGCGACGGACCTTCGCGCGTCGGTATCGCTCGTGATCGCGGGCCTGATGGCCGAAGGCGAGACGATGGTAAACCGCGTCTATCACCTCGATCGCGGTTTTGAACGCCTCGAAGAGAAACTTGGGTCTTGCGGAGCGGAGATCGAACGCCTTCATTCATGAGTGAAATTTCACTCAGCGAGGCTCCGTGTCATGGGCTCTTTACCCAAAGCTCCCCTCAAGCTCATCGCCCTCGACGAAGACGATCTGAAAATCATCTCCGCCCATCTGCAGGACGCCGTGATCCGCATGGCGGACATGGCCTATGTGCCGGGAGAACACCGGTTCGCCGCGATCCTGAACCGCTTCGACTGGTTGTCCGCAGTCGAGAGCGATGGCGATCTCGCCGCACTCCACCGCTGCCGTTGCGCGCTCCGCTTCGAACGCGTCAAACGCGCGCAGGTGCTGAATATCCGCCCCGGCGCGCCTTCGGAATTCGCCGAGCTTCTTGCCGTCACCTACGAAGAATCCGAGCCGCCGGGCGGATTTATCACGCTTTACTTCGCGGGAGGCGGCGCGCTTCGTCTTCATGTCGAGTGCATCGAGGCTGAAATGCGCGACCTTGGCGCAGCGTGGAAAACGGCTATAAAGCCTGAGCATGCCTTGGGCGAGGCCGAGCCTGGGGCACCCAACGCCGAGTTGGTGCGGGATTCGAGCTAGGCGGGCGCATCCGGCGCGATCTCTGGGCAATTCCCCATCGGATCGTCGCGAGCCTTCCAGGCATGGAGCTTCGCCACACGGCGAACAAACGACATCGATAACAACATCGTGAGCGCCCGCAGAACTGGGGGCTCGAAAGAGACGGGACGACTTTCTTGACACTCTTCTTGCGTTCGACGGAACCTGATTTTCAGCAGCGGTTCGATGCCCTTGTGCAGGGACGGCGCGACCAGCCGCATGATGTGCAGGATGCGGTTCGCTCCATCGTCGCTGCGGTGCGCGACCAAGGCGACGCGGCGCTCGTCGCGTTTACCGAGCGCTTCGACCATGTGAACATCGCCCACACCGGCCTTGCCATCGCACCGGAAGAGCTTGAGGCGGCCTGGGACGGCCTCGCGTCCGATCTCAAGGCCGCACTCCAGACCGCATACGAACGCATCGAGAAGCATCACCGCCGCCAGATCCCCGCCGACGACCGCTATGCCGACGCCATCGGCGCGGAGTTGGGGCACCGCTGGACGCCGCTCGACTCGGTCGGCCTCTACGTGCCGGGCGGCAAGGCAAGCTATCCGAGTTCGGTCCTGATGAATGCCGTGCCGGCCAAGGTGGCGGGCGTGCCGCGCCTCGTGATGGTGGTGCCGACGCCAAGGGGTGAAGTGAACCCCGCCGTGCTCGCCGCCGCCCATCTCGCAGGCATTCGCGAAGTGTACCGCATCGGCGGCGCGCAGGCGGTGGCAGCGCTCGCCTACGGCACGGAAACAATCAAGCCGGTGGTCAAGATCGTCGGCCCCGGCAACGCGTATGTGGCCGAGGCCAAACGGCAGGTCTTCGGCATCGTCGGCATCGACATGATCGCCGGGCCGTCGGAAGTCGTCGCGGTTGCGGATGCCAAGGCCGATCCCGCCTGGCTCGCGGCCGATCTGCTCGCGCAGGCGGAGCATGACGAAGCGGCGCAATCGATCCTCATCACGGACTCTCCCGCCCTCGCCGAGGCGACCGCGAAGGCCGTAGACACGCAGCTTGGCGTCATGCCGCGCGGCGCGATCGCGGCCAGAAGCTGGGCCGACCATGGTGCCGTGCTGCTGGTGTCCGACCTGTTGAACGAAGCGCCGCCGCTTGTGAATGCGCTCGCGCCCGAGCATCTGGAGCTTGCCTGCGACGAGGCGGAAGCCATGCTGCCCGCGATCCGCAACGCCGGCGCGATCTTTATCGGCCATTTCACGCCCGAGGCGGTGGGCGATTATGTTGGCGGGTCGAACCATGTGCTGCCGACATCGCGCGCTGCGAGATTTTCATCGGGACTGGGCGTACTCGACTACATGAAGCGCACGTCGCTCCTGAAGCTGAGCCGGGAAAGCCTTGGCGTGCTGGCGGCCCCCACGATGACTTTGGCCGAGGCCGAGGGGCTGTTCGGCCATCGTCAGTCTGTTGCCGTCAGAACAAACGGATCGGATTGAGGCACGGCCATGCCGGAGCGAACTGAGGCAGACCCTTCGGCGCGTCTCATCGAAGTCAACATCGATGAGGCTTCGATGGGCGCGAATGCGCTCGAAATCGAGCACGAGCGCCGCGTCGCGATCTTCGACCTCTTGGAAGAGAACACCTTCGAACTCCTTGCCGGACCGCGAGGGCCGTACAAGCTCGACATCGCGATGATAGAGCAGAAGCTCGTCCTCGCGGTGCGGACGAACGGCGCCGCCGAAGCCGACGCCACCTTCATCCTGTCGCTGAACCCGTTCCGCAGACTGGTGAAGGACTATTTCCTGATTTGCGAGAGCTATTTCGAGGCCATCAAGACCGCGCCGCCCAGCCGCATAGAGGCGCTCGACATGGCGCGCCGCGCGCTGCACGACGACGGCAGCAAGCTCTTGCAGGAGCGGCTCGAAGGCAAGGTGCGAATGGACTCGCCAACGTCGCGGCGGCTGTTCACGCTGCTCTGCGCGCTGCACTGGCGCGGCTGACAGGCGCCAGCGAACGCGCGAAGCGTTACGCTCTTGCGCACGCCTCTGTTCCCTCTGCGTCACCGATCCCCAAGCCTGCACCGCCTGAAGCGCCATGTGGCGCGACCATGTCCCCCGCGAAGAAGCTCAACCGGGCCGACGGGCGCCGGGCTCGCTGCCACCGACCGAAGTCGAGGCGTCTTTTGTCGGCGCCCCGACGAGCTTGCCGCGACGACACGCGCCCTCCGCGCGGTCGGACATGCCGAGCACGGGGAACCGTCCGCGCGTCTTGCAGCTCCGCTGCCAATCGAAGAGGCGCGGCGCAATCGAGCCCAACGAAAAAGGCCGGGATCGCTCCCGGCCTTCGTGTTCTGCGGCTACGATGCGCGGCGCACGGCGCCGCGCAGGTCGCGCTTAAACCGAGTAGTACAGGTCGAACTCGACCGGATGCGGCGTCAGGCGAAGGCGGTCGATTTCCTCTTCCTTCAGCGCGATGTAGGAGTCGATCTGGTCGTCCGTGAAGACGCCGCCCTGCTTGAGGAAGGTGCGGTCGGCGTTGAGCGAGTCGATGGCTTCGCGAAGCGAGCCCGAAACGGTCGGGATTTCGCGCAGTTCCGCTTCCGGCAGGTCGTAAAGGTTCTTGTCAATGGCCGAGCCGGGGTGGATGCGGTTGATGATGCCGTCGAGACCTGCGAGCAGCAGCGCAGCAAAGGCGAGATAGGGGTTCGCCGACGGATCGGGGAAGCGGATTTCGACGCGCTTGCCCTTGGGGCTCGACACGATCGGAATACGGGCCGAAGCCGAACGGTTGCGCGACGAGTAAGCGCGGAGCACCGGAGCCTCATAGCCCGGAACCAGACGCTTGTAGGAGTTCGTCGTCGGGTTGGTGAACGCGTTCAACGCCTTGGCGTGCTTCAGAACGCCGCCGATGTAGAACAGCGCGGTCTCGGAGAGGTCAGCGTATTCGTTGCCAGCGAACACGGGTTCACCGTTCTTCCAGATCGACTGGTGAACGTGCATGCCCGAGCCGTTATCGCCGAACACCGGCTTCGGCATGAAGGTGGCCGTCTTGCCGTAGGACTGGGCGACGTTGTGGATCGCGTACTTGTAGATCTGCATCGCGTCGGCGGTGCGCGTCAGCGTGCCGAACTTGATGCCGAGTTCGTGCTGAGCGGCAGCCACTTCGTGGTGATGCTTCTCGGTCGCGACACCCATCGCGGCGATGGTCGAAAGCATCTCGGAGCGGATGTCCTGAGCGCTGTCGATCGGGGGAACCGGGAAGTAGCCGCCCTTCGTGCGCGGACGGTGCCCGAGGTTGCCGATCTCGTATTCCGTGCCGGTATTGGTCGGCAGTTCGCTCGAGTCGAGGCGGAAGCCGGTGTTGTAGGGATCGGCGGAAAAGCGAACGTCGTCGAAAATGAAGAATTCGGCTTCCGGGCCGAAATAGGCGGTGTCGCCGATGCCCGTCTGCTTCAGATAGGCTTCGGCCTTGCGAGCGATGCCGCGCGGGTCGCGCTCATAGCGCTCGCCGGTGGACGGTTCGAGAACGTCGCAGAAGATCGCGAGCGTGGACTGCGCGAAGAACGGATCGAGGTGGGCAGTCTCGGGATCGAGAGCGAGCGTCATGTCGCTTTCGTTGATGGCCTTCCAGCCGGCGATCGAGGAGCCGTCGAACATGACGCCATCGGCGAACGCGTCTTCGTTGATCTCGCTCGCTTCCATGGTGACGTGCTGAAGCTTGCCACGCGGGTCGGTGAAGCGCAGGTCGACGAAGCGGATGTCTTCGTCCTTCAGTTTCTTGATGATTTCGTTGGCGTTAGACATGTAACTCCCTCGTCCTGTTAGCCGTGAGATGGTTATCAGCGCTTCTGCGCCGGATGGAAGGGTGTGGTCTCGGATATTATTGGTTTGATGAGGCAGGTCAGCAGGCTAAATCGCCTCAGTACCTGTTTCACCCGTGCGGATGCGGATCGCATCTTCAACATTGAGAATAAAGATCTTTCCGTCGCCGATGCGCCCGGTTCTCGCGCTGTTCTTGATCGCTTCGCAGGCTTTTTCGACCATGTCTTCGGGAAGCACAATCTCAATCTTCACTTTGGGCAGGAAATCGACAACATATTCAGCGCCGCGATAAAGCTCGGTATGGCCCTTCTGGCGCCCAAAGCCCTTGGCTTCCGTGACCGTGATGCCCTGCAGGCCGATTTCCTGAAGCGCCTCTTTCACTTCATCAAGTTTGAAAGGCTTTATGACCGCCTCAATTTTTTTCATGACGGATCGATTCCTCCGAACGGGGCGAAATTCATTGTCTCGCGTCGCAAGCATGGCCCGTGCCAAACAGCTTCACTCTTTGACAACAAAGGTTAAGACCTGCGAAACAAGGCCATTCTGCCAAAAAAGCGGGCGCATTGCTCGAAAATTGCGCAGAAGGCATTCCGATTGCGCGCGGCAATGGGGCGCGGGGGCATCTGTGCTCAGGAAGGCCGTCAGATCTCGCGTTGAAGTGGAACCAGGCGGTTTACCAGCAGCGCCCGTCGCGCATCGCTTTTCTTTCGCCCTGCCCAAATTTTCGCTACATTCGCCCGACAAGTCCCTCTAATGGTAACCGTGTAAAACCTCGCAATCGCAGGCTCGCCTTGCTTGAACTTCTGACCTCCGAAGAAATGGCCCGTGCCGAGCAACTTGCTGCCGAGGCCGGGACGTCCACGCTCACCATGATGGAGAACGCGGGCCGTGCGGTCGCGGAGGAGGTGGTGCGCCGCTACCCGCGTGGCAGCCGCGTTACCGTGCTGTGCGGTCCCGGCAACAATGGCGGCGACGGGTTCGTCTGCGCACGCTATCTGCGCGAGCGCGGCTATCAGGTCCGGCTTGCCCTCCTCGGCAAGCAGGAGGAACTGCACCGCGATCCGAAGGAGATGGCCAGACGCTGGGATGAGGCCATCGAACCCTTGTCGCTTCAGTCCCTCGAAGGCGCGCAGATCATCGTCGATGCGATCTTCGGCACCGGGCTTCGCGACGACATCGGCGGCGCCGTTGCGCAGATCATAGAGGAAGTGACGGCGCGCAAGCTGCCGGTGGTTTCCGTGGACGTGCCGACCGGCATCGACGCGACACGCGGCAGCGTGCGGGGCATCGCGTTCAAAGCCGCGGCGACAGTTACATTCTTCCGGCGCAAGACCGGACACGTGCTGCTGCCCGGGCGCCTTTATTGCGGGGATGTGCGAGCCGTCGATATCGGCATCCCGTCATCGGTGCTGGGTGACATCGCGCCGCGAACTTTCGTGAACGACCCCGATTTCTGGCTTCGCTATTATCCGAGGCTCCGCCTCGACGGGCACAAGTACGATCGTGGACACGCTGTCGTGGTTTCAGGCCCGATGGAGAGCACGGGCGCTGCGCGGCTGGCGGCGCGCGCCGCGCTGCGATCAGGCGCGGGGCTCGTCACCGTGGCCACGTCGAAAGCCGCCTTCTACATCAATGCCGCCCAACTCACCGCGATCATGGTGGCTCCGTTCGACGGTGCGGCGGGGCTTCTCGACTATCTGTCCGACCCTCGCATCCGCTCGACGCTGATCGGCCCCGGCGCCGGACGCGACCCCGAGGTGCGAGATCTCGTTCTCAGCGTGCTGGCGAGCGACGCCGTTGCCGTCCTCGACGCGGAGGGCATCACGGCATTCGAGGACTCGCCGGTCGAACTCTTCAACACCATCAAGGCACGCCCGGTGCCAACGATCATGACGCCGCACGAGGGCGAGTTCCGCAGGGTTTTCCCGGAGCTGGAAGGCGAGGTGTCGAAGCTCGAACGGGCGCGGCGCGCTGCCGAGCTTTCGGGCGCCGTCATCATCCTGAAAGGCGCCGACACCGTGGTTGCCGCGCCGGACGGGCTGGCCGCGATCAGCGAGAACGCACCGCCATGGCTCGCGACGGCGGGCTCCGGCGATGTTCTCGCGGGCCTTGTTACCGGCCTTCTCGCGCAAGGAATGGCAGCTTTCGACGCGGCTTCTGCGGCGGTCTGGATCCATGGCGAGCTTGCGACGACTTACGGTCCGGGGCTCATCGCCGAGGATTTGACCGAAGTCACTCCGGCCGTGCTGCAACGCCTCGACAAGCGCGGGAAGATCTTTTCCTGACGACTGAAGTTTGAACGGCGCGCCGGACCGACTGCGCCCCTCCTTGCGCGACGGCCCAAGCCCGCCTGGGCGATCGCCCTGCCTCCCATCGGCGGGGAGCCGCAACCGGCTGTCGCAACGCCGCAACGAAGCAATCCAAAACACACCTGCACACTGTGCGCCTGCGACAAATCACCTTTTCCGTATGTAACCGTAATGCAACAATAGCGAGCAAACATAGCCGCCTATACCAATTTTCATCCGAACAGGTGATGCCTTCCATTGGCCCGCGCGTTATCAATCGGGCATACTTGGTTTGTAAGCACCAACCTGTAATAACGTTCCGTTTTGAAGAAATACTGCTCGGGTAACATCGTGTCTATACGGCGTTACCCGAGTATATTAAGCAAGCTGCGCCCCTTACACCGCTGGAATCTCCCCAGCGATTCTTCAGCAATGGTGTGGCGAAACTGTCGGAAAACACCCAATCGGGCAAATCGCGCGCGGCGCGGCAAATAACTGCGTCGATGTTGGATATCCCTCCACCAAACACAACGACGTCGGGATCGAGGGTGTTCACAACCGAAGCGAGCGCCTTAGCCAGTCTCCGCGAATAGGCTGCGAGCGCTGCGATGGCCGCCGCATCGCCTGCCTCCGCTCGCTCCGAAATCGTCCTGGCATCGACGTTTTCACCCGAAAGCGCCGCATATTGGCGCTGGAGCGCGGGGCCGCTCAGGAACGTCTCGATACAGCCGCGCTTGCCGCAATAGCAGGACTCGCCGGGCCATTCATCGGCATCCGGCCAGGGAAGCGCGTTGTGCCCCCACTCGCCGCCAAGCGCATTCAATCCCCGATGCGAACGACCGCCGATCACGATTCCCCCGCCGACACCCGTGCCTATGATCACGCCGAAAACGGTGCCATAGCCCGCGCCCGCGCCATCCGCCGCCTCGGAGAGGGCGAAGCAGTTCGCGTCGTTTTCGACGACACAGGGCCACGGCAGACGTGCCTGAAGATCGCGATGCAGAGGCTTCCCGTTGAGCCAGGTCGAATTGGCGTTGCGGACGATGCCGGTCATGGGCGAAAGGCTGCCGGGAATACCGACGCCCACGCCCGCAATGTCGTCAGCCGCCAGGCCGTCGACGCAGCGCGCGACGAGCGCTGCAATCGCATCGAGCGTACCCCCGTAATCGCCGCGCGGCGTCGCAATGCGCAACCGCGCGCGCTCCTCGCCCGCGGGTGACAGGGCGAGCGCCTCGATCTTCGTGCCCCCCAGATCCACCCCGACGCGCCACATGGCAGACTCCCTCGCTGTGCAGCTACGCGGCAGCGGCAAACTGGCTGACGCGGCGTGTCCGCCGCGCATACCGACAGCTTTCGCCGGATGGTTACGGCTCGACGCCAGCAGGCGCAATGCCTGACCCGTGCGAGTTTATCTCTGAACGCTGGCCGCCGCGATGAACTTCTTCGTATCCGCAATCGTTTCAAGCACCTGCTGCGAGCCATTGCGCATGCCGATCACGGTGTTGCTTGCGGGATTGTGGAGGCCCGGAATGGCGCGGCTCACGTCGGTCACCTTGTTCGATACGAGGTAGATCGTATCGCCGTTGGGAGCGGTAAACTTCGTAAGCGGCAACTTCTTGCTCACTTCGGCGACAAGTCCATCGAACGGGGTTGCGATGAAGATGCGGTTGTTGCCGAAATCCACGATGGACGAGCCGTTCGGTTCGTCGGAGGCAAACGAGCGCCTGAGTCGCCAGATGTCGGAGTAAGGCACCGTTTGCGGGCCACCCTCGCGCAGATTGACGGTGATGCTGTCGACCTCGATCTTGACGATCTTGCCGGGATAGTTGCGGCCCAGGATATTGGTCGGGGCCCGCGTCGGCTGGCCGAAGCCTTGCGCGATGACAGCTTGTGACAGGGGCATCGTCCCGGCGACAGCCAACAGGGAAGCGAGCCAGAACGCAAAGCGAAATCTCATCCGTCTTCCTCGATCCGTCCCGCGTCGGCGCGGTTGGCATCCTCTTGCTTGTGGACTCGGCGGCGATCCCCCGGCCGCCGCCGCTTTACGCTTCCGATGACGCGATCCCGGCTTCACGCCATCGGCGCCGACGAGCGTACGCGCGCGGCCAGCCGGGCATAAAAGCGAAAGGCGATCAAAAGGTGACCTCGCGAAAAACCGGGAGTGTCAGCGCCAAAATTCTTGTGAGCGGCCATCGATGCGCCACACCTGAAACCTGCCACGCGGATCTTGCAGCATGCTGGCTGGCGGAAGCCCGAGCAGCGGCGTGTCCGGATTACGACGCGAATCGACGCACGACGCATGGGGCTTCTCGACCCGCCCGACGACAAGACGAGATCCGGGTTCCGAGAAAACTCGCCTCCGTTCCCGCGTCCCCGCGAGCGCCGGAGGCATGCTTCTCAGATGTGCAGCGCCCGCTTGCTGACGGCGAGCGCGGCTTCCTTCACCGCTTCCGGCAAAGTCGGATGCGCGTGGCAGGTGCGGGCCAGATCCTCCGCCGAGCCGCCGAACTCCATGAGCACCGCCGCTTCCGCGATCATGTTGCCTGCGTCGGGTCCGAGGATATGCACACCGAGCACGCGGTCCGTCTTCGCGTCCGCCAAAATCTTGACGAAACCTTCGGTCTGCCGGTTGACCTTGGCGCGACCGTTCGCCGTGAACGGGAACTTGCCGACCGTGTATTCGACGCCCGCCGCCTTCAGGCTCTCTTCCGTCTTCCCGACGCTCGCAACCTCGGGATAGGTATAGATCACACCGGGGATGACGCCGTAATTCACATGACCGGCCTTGCCCGCGAGGTTTTCGGCGACGGCAACGCCCTCGTCCTCCGCCTTGTGCGCAAGCATGGGCCCGCGGATCACGTCGCCGATGGCATAGATGCCCGGAACATTTGTCTGGAAATGATCGTCGACGACGATGCGGCGCTTGTTGTCGATGGCCACGCCCGCTTCTTCGAGACCGAGCCCCTCGGTGTAGGGCACGCGGCCGACGGCGACGAGCACGTGGCTCGCCTCGAACTCCTCAGCCGCGCCATCGCCCGAAGCCGGCGCGACCGCAACCTTGAGCGGGCCTTTGCCGTTTGCCTTGACGCCCGTCACCTTCTGGCTGACGCGGAAGGCCACGCCCTGCTTTTCGAGGATGCGCTGGAAGCTCTTGACCACCTCATTGTCCATGCCGGGCAGGATGCGGTCGAGGAATTCGACGACTGTCACCTTCGCGCCGAGCCTGCGCCAGACAGACCCCAGTTCGAGGCCGATCACGCCCCCGCCGATGACGACGAGATGCTCGGGAACCGTATCGAGGTCGAGAGCGCCGGTGGAGGAGACGACGCGCTTCTCGTCGATCTCGATGCCGGGCAAGCGCACGATATCGGAGCCGGTGGCGATGACGATGGCCTTCGTCGCGAGCGTTTCGACCGAACCGTCGGCCGACGTAACCGCAACCTTGCCCGCGCCCGCAAGGCGGCCCGTACCGCGATATGAGGCGATCTTGTTCTTCTTCAGGAGATATTCGACGCCCTTGACGTTACCCTCGATGCCCTCGGCCTTGTATTTCATCATCGCCGCGAGATCGAGTTCAGGCTTTACCTTGATGCCCATGGCCGCAAAGCCGTGGCCCGCCTCCTCGTAAAGCTCGGACGCGTGCAGCAGCGCCTTCGAGGGGATACAGCCGACATTGAGGCAAGTGCCGCCGAAGGTCGGGTTCTTTTCCACGATCGCGGTCTTGAGCCCGAGCTGTGCCGCGCGGATGGCGCAGACATAGCCGCCGGGGCCGCTTCCGATAACGATAAGGTCATACGCATCAGCCATGCGTGTCTCCATAGGTCGCCGGGCATGTGCCGCCCGCAATGTATGTCGCCGATTACCCGCGCCTCAAGCGCGAGGCGTTGCGAAACGCCATCGGCACGAAGAAGCGCCCGCGCCGATGGCGGCGCTCTAAAGGTCGAGAATGAGACGCTGCGGATCTTCCAGCGCGTCCTTCACATGCACGAGGAAGGTCACGGCCTCCTTGCCGTCGACGAGCCGGTGATCGTAGGACAGCGCGAGGTACATCATCGGGCGGATCTCGATCTTGCCGTTCACGACGACGGGCCGTTCCTGGATCTTGTGCATGCCGAGAATGCCCGATTGCGGCGCGTTCAGGATCGGCGTCGACATGAGCGAGCCGTAGACGCCGCCGTTCGAGATGGTGAAGGTGCCACCCTGCATTTCTTCAAGGCTGAGCTTGCCGTCGCGCGCCTTCAGGCCAAAGCCCGCGATCTCCTTCTCGATGTCGGCGATGGACTTCTGGTCCGCGTCGCGCACGACCGGCACCACCAAGCCGCGATCCGTGCCGACCGCGATGCCGATGTGATAGAAATTCTTGTAAATGATGTCGTCGCCGTCGATCTCCGCGTTCACGCTCGGGACGTCGTGCAGAGCATGCAGCACCGCCTTCACGAAGAACCCCATGAAGCCGAGCTTCGTACCGTGCTTCTTCTCGAAGATCGTCTTGTAGCGGTTGCGCAGGTCCATGATCGTCGACATGTCCACCTCGTTGAAGGTGGTGAGCATGGCGGCGGTGTTCTGGGCCTCCTTCAGACGGCGAGCGATGGTCTGGCGAAGCTTCGTCATGCGCACGCGTTCCTCGCGCGCTTCGAGGGTGCGCGGCGCGGCGGGACGCGGAGCGGGAGCCGGCGCGGCGATCTTTTCGAAGAAAGCGGCTGGCGCGGCCGACGGCGGGGTGGAGGCAGCACCGCCTTCGATCACGGAGAGCATGTCGCCCTTGGTCACGCGACCGTCCTTGCCCGTTCCCGAAACCGCTGCGGGATTGATGCCTGTTTCCTCCGCGATACGGCGGACGGACGGCGCAAGCACGTCGACGTTCGGCGAGCGGGGCGAAGCGGCCTGAGCGGGGCTGGGAGTGGCAGCTTGAGCGGCGGAAGCGACAGGGGCCTGGGCAGGTTTTTCGGCGGCCTTGGAAACTCCGTTCGCGGCAGCACCGGCACCTTCCGCAATCGTGCCGAGGAGAGCGCCGACGCCGACGGTTTCACCCTCCTTTACCAGAATTTCGGCGATGACACCGGCTGCGGGCGCGTTCACTTCGAGCGTGACCTTGTCGGTCTCAAGCTCGGCCAGAGCTTCATCGGCCTTCACGGCGTCGCCCGGCTTCTTGAACCATCGGCCGATGGTCGCTTCTGTGACTGACTCGCCAAGAGTGGGAACGACGATTTCCGTGGTCATGCACTAATCCTTCAACAGCCTCGCGCCGAGGCCCTATTGCCGCTCCGAGCCCCGAAGCGCCCGGAAGCCCCCTGAAAACAGACCGTGGCCACCCCTCGATTGAAAGGCGGTCGCGCCCTCATGTCCTGTTTTGTCCCTGCCGAGCGATGCCGCTCGCAAGGCTCCAGAGGCGCCCGGCTCGAAGCCGCAACCGGCGCCTCTCGCGTGCCAACTCAGCCCTGCACCGTCAGGGCCTCGTCGAGGAACGCGTGCAACTCGGCCGTATGCTTGCTCATCAAACCTGCCGCTGTCGATGCGCAGGCAGGCCGCCCGATATAGCGGGGGCGCCGCGTATCCGCGCCGATGTGATCGAGCACCCACTCGATGTTGCTTTCCACGAATGTCCATGCGCCCTGGTTCTTGGGCTCTTCCTGACACCAGACGATTTCGGCGTTCGGGAAGCGCGACAGTTCCTGAATGAGCGCACGTGCCGGGAACGGGTAGAGCTGCTCCAGACGCATCAGGTAGATATCGTTGGTGCCACGGCTCTCGCGTTCCTCGAACAGGTCGTAGTAGACCTTCCCGGTGCAAAGCACGACGCGCTTGATATCCTCGTCCCGGACGAGTTTCACCGTCTCGCTCTTGCCGACCTGCGCGCTGTCCCAGAGCACGCGGTGGAACGTCGTTCCGGGACCGAACTTTTCGAGCGAGGAAACCACGCGCTTGTGCCTGAGCAGCGACTTCGGCGTCATCAGGATCAGCGGCTTCCTGAAGCTGCGATGAAGCTGGCGGCGCAGGATGTGGAAGTAGTTCGCGGGCGTGGTGCAATTGGCAACCTGCCAATTGTCCTCCGCCGAAAGCTGAAGGTAGCGTTCGAGACGGGCGGAGGAGTGCTCCGGCCCCTGGCCTTCATAGCCGTGCGGCAGCAGGAGAACGAGACCCGACATGCGAAGCCATTTGCGCTCGCCGCTCGCGAGGAATTGGTCGATGACCACCTGCGCGCCGTTCGCGAAATCGCCGAACTGCGCTTCCCAGAGCACGAGCGCGTTGGGCTCCGCGAGGCTGTAGCCATATTCGAAGCCGAGCACCGCCTCTTCGGAGAGCATCGAATTCACGATCTCGATGCGCGACTGCTTGTCGGAGAGGTGATTCAGCGGCGTGAACTGTTCCTCGTTCTCCTGATCGGTGAGCACGGCATGTCGCTGGGAGAAGGTGCCGCGTTCCACGTCCTGACCAGAGAGGCGCACGGGGTAACCCTCATCGAGGAGCGTACCGAAGGCGAGCGCCTCCGCCATCGACCAGTCGATGCCCTTGCCGTCCTCGATCATCTTGCGGCGGTTGGCGAGGAAGCGTTCGATCGTCTTGTGCGCCGTGAAGCCCTTCGGCACCTCGGTGAGCTTCTCGCCGATGCGGCGCAGCGTGTCGAGATCGACGCCGGTATTGCCGCGACGCGGGCCCTCCTCGGGAAGCGTGATCGACGACCAGCGGCCATCGAGCCAGTCGGCCTTGTTCGGGCGGTAGCTTTCAGACGCGATGAATTCCTGTTCGAGCTTGTCCCAGAAGGTGGACTTGAGCTTCTCGGCCTCTTCCTCCTTGACGAGGTTTTCATCGGCGAGCCGCTTCGAGTAGATCGCCACCACGCTCGGCTGCTGGCGGATCTTCTTGTACATAAGCGGCTGCGTGAAGGACGGCTCGTCGCCCTCGTTATGGCCGTGCCGCCGGTAGCAGATCATGTCGATCACGACCGGCTTGTGGAAGCGCTGGCGGAACTCGGTTGCGACGCGCGCGCAATAGACCACGGCCTCGGGGTCGTCGCCGTTCACGTGGAAGATCGGCGCCTCGATCATGCGCGCGATGTCCGACGGATAGGGGGAAGAGCGCGAGAAGCGCGGTGCCGTGGTGAAGCCGATCTGATTGTTGACGATGAAATGGATCGAGCCGCCGGTGCGGTGTCCTTTAAGCCCCGACAGGCCGAAGCACTCCGCGACGACCCCCTGCCCCGCGAAAGCGGCGTCGCCATGCAGCAGCAGCGGCAAGACCTCGGTGCGGGACTTGTCGCCGAGCTGATCCTGCTTCGCGCGCACCTTGCCGAGCACGACCGGGTCCACGATTTCGAGATGCGACGGATTCGCGGTGAGCGACAGATGCACCGAATTGCCATCGAATTCGCGGTCGCTCGACACGCCAAGGTGATACTTCACGTCGCCCGAGCCTTCGACGTCCTCCGGATTTGCGGAGCCGCCCTTGAACTCGTGGAACAGCGCGCGGAAAGGCTTGCCCATCACATTGGTCAGCACGTTGAGGCGCCCGCGATGCGGCATGCCGATCACGATTTCCTTCACGCCGAGCTGGCCGCCGCGCTTGATGATCTGTTCGAGCGCGGGGATCGCCGCTTCGCCGCCTTCGAGGCCGAAACGCTTCGTGCCGGTATATTTCTTGTCGAGGAAGCGCTCGAAACCCTCGGCGTGAACGAGCTTCGTCAGGATCGCGCGCTTGCCGAGCGCTGTAAACTCGACTTCCTTGTCGGGGCCTTCGATGCGCTCCTGAATCCAGAGCTTCTGCTCCGGCGACGAGATGTGCATGAACTCGAAACCGATCGTCCCGCTATAGGTCCGCTTCAGGATCTCGATGATCTGGCGCAGGCTCGCGGTTTCGAGGCCGAGCACGTTGTCGATATAAATCTGGTGATCGAGGTCGGCTTCGGTGAAGCCGTAGGTCTTCGGATCGAGTTCGGGGTGCGAGCCGGGAGGCGAGATGTGCAGAGGGTCGAGATTGCCGATGAGATGGCCGTTGACGCGATAGGCCCTGATGAGCATGAGCGCGCGCACGCTTTCGCGCGTGGCCCGGAACGCTTCCTCGCGGGTGATCTCGACGCCGTGCTGCTGCGCCTTCGCCTGGATGCGGCGATTGATCGGAAGCCCTTCTTCCGGTCCCCAGTCGGCGGCGAGAGCGTTCAGCAGGTCGCCGTCTTCGTCGCTGTGCCCGTTCTTCGGCTTCCACGAGGGCCCGAGAGCTTCGGCGTCCACCGTGTCGCGGCGTTCTTTCAGATCGGTGAAAAAGGCGCGCCAGTCTGCGGTGACCGCGCCGGGGTTCTCCTGAAAGCGCTCGTAGAGGTCTTCGATATAGGCCGCGTTAGCACCGTGCAGAAACGATGTCCTCGCGAACGCTTCGTTGAGGTTTTCCCGTCTCACTTCGATCACCATTACCCAAAAGGCATTTAGAGCGGACATAGAGCAAATTTCGCGCGCACTTGCGCAAAATTTGCTCTCACATTCTGGTTACCGAATAGGCGGCGTACCCCAAAACGAGGAGCCATGGCGCCATCGGTGAATGGCTGTCCGCCCCGCCTTTCGGCGGATCAGCCTTTGAGAACCTCGACGAGCGTGCTCCCGAGTGCGGCGGGCGAAGGAGACACGACGATGCCGGCGGACCTCATCGCTTCGATCTTGTCGCCAGCTGAGCCTTTGCCGCCAGCAATAATCGCGCCAGCGTGGCCCATACGACGGCCAGGAGGTGCGGTGACGCCCGCGATGAAGCCTACAATCGGCTTCTTGCGCGAGGATGTCTTGTAGAATTCCGCCGCTTCCTCCTCCGCCGAGCCGCCGATTTCACCGATCATGATGATCGATTGCGTCTCGTCGTCGGCGAGCAGCATTTCGAGCACATCGATATGTTCGGTCCCCTTCACAGGATCGCCGCCGATGCCGATGCAGGTCGTCTGCCCGAGGCCGGCGAGCGTCGTCTGATGGACAGCCTCATAGGTAAGCGTGCCCGAGCGCGAGACAATGCCGACGCTGCCGCGCTTGTGGATATGACCGGGCATGATGCCGATCTTGCACTCGCCGGGCGTGATGACGCCGGGGCAGTTCGGGCCGATGAGGCGCGACTTCGAACCGTCGAGCGCGCGCTTCACCTTGATCATGTCCTCGACCGGGATGCCCTCGGTGATGGTCACGATGAGCGGGATCTCCGCATCGATCGCTTCGAGGATGGCGTCGGCCGCGAACGGAGGCGGCACGTAGATCGCGGTCGCGTTCGCGCCGGTCTTCTGGACGGCGTCGAGCACGGTGTCGAACACGGGCAGGCCCAGATGCGTGGAGCCGCCTTTGCCGGGCGTTACACCACCCACCATCTGCGTGCCGTATGCGATTGCCTGTTCGGAGTGGAAGGTGCCCTGCGCGCCGGTGAAGCCCTGGCAGATCACCTTTGTGTTTTTGTCGACGAGGATGGCCATAATCTATTCCTTGAAATGGGGCGTCTGGGAGGTGGGGCGCGCCGTTCAGGCGGCCTTCTTCACCTCGGCCACGATCTTTTCGGCGGCGTCCGCGAGGTTGTCGGCCGGGATCACGGCGAGCCCCGAATTGCGAATGATCTCCTTGCCGAGTTCGACGTTCGTGCCTTCGAGGCGCACGACGAGCGGCACCTTGAGGCTCATTTCGCGGGCAGCCGCGAGCACGCCTTCCGCGATGATGTCGCAGCGCATGATGCCGCCGAAGATGTTGACGAGGATGCCCTTCACGTTCGGGTCGGACAGGATGATCTTGAAGGCTTCCGTCACCTTTTCCTTGGTCGCGCCGCCGCCGACGTCGAGGAAGTTCGCGGGCTCCGCGCCGTAGAGCTTGATGATGTCCATCGTCGCCATGGCGAGGCCCGCGCCGTTCACGAGGCAGCCGATGCTGCCGTCGAGCTTCACGTAGGACAGGTCGTAGCGGGACGCGAGCACTTCCGCCGGGTCTTCTTCTTCAAGGTCGCGCAGAGCCACGATCTCGGGATGACGGTATAGCGCGTTACTGTCGAAGTTCAGCTTCGCGTCGAGGCAGACGAGGTCGCCCTTCTCGGTCACGATCAGCGGGTTGATTTCGAGCTGGCTCATGTCCTTCTCGACGAAAGCCTTGTAGAGGCTGCCGATCAGCTTAACGCACTGCTTGACCTGATCGCCTTCGAGGCCGAGCGCGAAAGCCACCTTGCGGCCGTGGAACTGCGAATAGCCCGACGCCGGATCGATGGAGAAGGTGAGGATCTTCTCGGGCGAGTGGTGAGCCACTTCCTCGATGTCCATGCCGCCCTCGGTCGAGGCGATCACGGCCACGCGGCTCGTCGCGCGATCGACGAGGAAGGAGAGGTAGAGTTCGCGCTTGATGGCGGCGCCCTCTTCGATGAGGAGACGCTTCACGACGCGGCCTTCCGGGCCGGTCTGCACGGTCACGAGCGTGCGGCCAAGCATCTCGTCCGCGAAGGTGCGGACGTCGTCGAACGACTTGGCGATGCGAACGCCGCCCTTCTCGCCCGCTTCCGGCTCCTTGAACGAGCCCTTGCCGCGACCGCCCGCATGGATCTGGGCCTTCACGACGCTGATGGGACCGCCGAGTTCCTTCGCAACCGCGAAAGCTTCCTCGGGCGTGAAGGCTGCATGGCCCTTCGGCACCGGCACACCGTATTCTTTCAGGATGGCTTTCGCCTGATATTCATGAACGTTCATGATGCACTCTCGAATGTGTGGGAGTGGGCTGGCGGCGTTGTGCGCCGCAAAAACTTGGCTTACACAGCCGGAAAAAAAAGCCGCCTGCAAGGCGGCTTTCGTCTAGGTCAGGCGGTTTGGGCGAGACCGGGCGCGATGCGCACACAGGCTTCGACGAGGCCCTTCACCGCTTCGACGGACCGGTTGAAATCGAGGCGCTCGTGCGTGTTGAGATCGATTTCGATCACGCGTTCCATGCCCTTCGCGCCGATCACGGTCGGCACACCGATATAGAGCCCCTTCACGCCATATTCGCCGGTCAGATAGGCGGCGCAGGGGAGCACGCGCTTCTGGTCCTTGAGGTAGGATTCCGCCATCGCAACCGCCGAGGCAGCCGGAGCGTAATAGGCCGAGCCAGTCTTGAGCAGCTTCACCACTTCGGCGCCGCCGTCGCGCGTGCGCTGCACAATCTCGTTCAGGCGCTCATGCGTGATCCAGTTCAGCTTGACGAGGTCGGGAAGCGGGATGCCCGCGACCGTTGTATAACGCGTCAGCGGAACCATCGTGTCGCCGTGGCCGCCGAGCACGAAGGCCGTCACATCTTCAACCGACACGTCGAACTCGCGCGCGAGGAAGTAGCGGAAGCGCGACGAGTCGAGCACGCCCGCCATGCCGACGATCTGGTTTTTCGGGAGACCCGACACGCGCTGCAATGCCCACACCATGGCGTCGAGCGGATTGGTGATACAGATGACGAAGGCGTCGGGGGCATACTTCTTGATGCCCGCGCCAACCTGCTCCATCACCTTGAGATTGATTTCGAGAAGGTCGTCGCGGCTCATGCCGGGCTTGCGCGGCACACCTGCCGTCACGATCACGACGTCGGCGCCCTTGATGTCGGCATAGTCGTTGACGCCCTGAAAGCCCGTGTTGAAGCCGTCGACCGGTGCGGATTCGGCGATGTCGAGCGCCTTGCCCTGCGGCAGCCCTTCGGCGATGTCGAACAGCACCACGTCGCCAAGTTCCTTGAGGCCGATCAAGTGGGCAAGCGTGCCCCCGATCATGCCTGACCCGATGAGTGCGATTTTGGCCCGTGCCATGCCGTTCTCCTGTCTTTAGTGTGGCTCGCGTGCGTCTCCGCCGCGGGAAAATGCTGCGCTCGCGTTCCGTTACTCGCATTTCACGCTTGCGGCAAGACAAGTGACGGCAAGTTTACCACTCCGCGCGGGTCGCCCGGTAGGACCAATTGAAGCCGCGCACTGCGAAGATCGCAGCGGATTTCACAATTAAATTGCAAAAGAGTTTATTCGATTCCCGAATTCCGCCGAAAATGTCTGCGATTAGCCCCGTATTGAAGGCGAATGCATGCGGAGCCGCCGAACGGACGGTTTTCGAATATGATTACATGTCTTGTGCGGCGAGGGTGCTGTGCTCTGGCTCGGCGACGTGGCCGGCGCCATCTCTTTCCTCGCGGGTAAAAACCGCGCAGCACATCGGAGACCGCAAACGAACGCCTTGGAGCGCGCCGAGCCGAGGCACACGCTTCTCCGCCACAGAGCTTGCCGGAGACGGCAACGGCGAAACAGACGTAGTCGGAGCATAAAAGCGGCGTTCGTTTTGCCGCAAAAGGTTGTAACAGCCGATTTCGTGCTTGTCGGCGGTTCGCGGAAAGCCCATGTAAGGCGCGAAATTTCCGGCGGTCGATCCGCCGCTCATCAAGTGCACATTTTCGGGTGATTCAACGATGGCGATTTCGCTTCTCGGCGGCGGTGCCGCTAAACCGGCGGACAACACGAGCGACATCATCAAGAACACCACCACGGCAACCTTCGTGGCGGACGTGATCGAGGCATCGCGGAAGGTACCCGTGATCGTCGATTTCTGGGCGCCCTGGTGCGGCCCTTGCAAGCAGCTCACACCCATTCTCGAAAAGGTCGTCCGCGCCTCGAAAGGCAAGGTGAGGCTCGTCAAGATGAATATCGACGAGCACCCGGAAGTGGCGGGCCAGCTTCAGATTCAGTCCATCCCCGCGGTCTTCGCATTCTCGCAGGGCCAACCCGTTGACGGCTTCATGGGCGCGTTGCCGGAAAGCCAGGTGAAGGCGTTCGTTGAGCGGCTCATCGGTCCCGACGCCGACGATCTGGCGGGTATCGACGAGGCGCAGCGCTTGTTTGACGAAGGCGACATCGCGGGCGCAGCGCAACTTTACGGAGCCGTGCTCAAGAACGACCGTGAGAATGCGGATGCGATCGGCGGACTGGCGAAATGCTACGTGCGCCTTGGCGACATCGCGCGCGCCGAGCAGGTTCTGGCCATGACCCCGCCCGCAAAGCAGACCGCAGCGGCCTACCTTTCAGCGAAAGCGGCTCTCGAACTTGCGAAGAAGGCCGAACCTTCCGCCGACACCGCGCCGCTGGAACAGGCGATCGCTGCCAATCCGCGCGACTGGGACGCCCGCTTCAAGCTCGCGCTCGCGCTCGTCGCGAAAGGCAAACGCGAGGAAGCGCTCGACCAGCTCTTCGAGATCGTGCGGAAGGATCGCGGCTGGAACGACGATGCGGCAAGACAACAGCTTGTGGAACTTTTCGAAGCATGGGGGCCTAAGGATCCGTTGACGCAAAGCGGGCGCCAGCGCCTGTCGTCGATTCTTTTCGCCTGAGACATAAAGAGGGACGTTGCCGTGGGCATCACCGAACGATACCGGACGCTCTCCGACCTCCCGGCGACTATCCCCGTGTTTCCCTTGCAGGGATGCATCCTGCTGCCGCGCTCGAACCTTCCGCTGAATGTCTTCGAGCCGCGCTATCTGTCGATGGTCGAGGATGCGATCGCGGGGAACCGTCTCATCGGCATCGTCCAGCCTCTGCCCGCCGAGGAAGAATCGCCGCCCGCGAAGGGTTTTCCGCTGCGGGCGACGGGGTGCGTCGGCCGCCTGTCGGCTTTCTCCGAAACCGACGACGGACGCCTTCTCATCACGCTGACCGGCGTCTGCCGATTCGATATCGTTGGCGAAACGCAGACTTCGAAGCCCTATCGTATCTGCGATGCAAGTTACCGCCCGTATGAAACCGATCTCATTCGCGGATACGGTCAGGACGCCGTCGACTGGCCGAAATTCGTCGACGTGCTCCGCGCTTATCTCGACGCAAGGAAACTCACCGCCGACTGGGAGAGCATCCAGCGGTCGCCGACGGAGCTTCTCATCAACACACTGTCGATGATAAGCCCTTACGGCCCGGAGGAGAAGCAGGCGCTGCTGGAAGCTGCCGATCTCAAGGCGCGCGCAGAGGTGCTTATGGCTCTGGCGGAGATGGAAATCGCCGCACCCGGGTCCGGCACCGGAACCAGTCTTCACTGAAACGCCCCACACCATGCACATCGCGGACAAAACGATCTGCTCGTTTTCAACGCTTTCAAGCGACACAGGGGCGCGTTAAACACGACCGTCTGGAAATTTGCTCGCAAAATTGCGTAACTTGTGTCCAAGAGCTATTCTAATCCCGCCTCGGGCTTCGCCCGACCGAACTGACTGAAAGGTTAACGATGGACGTCGCGCCAAAAGAAGAACTCGATCCCGTTCTCCTCGAAATCCTTGTGTGCCCGATCACGAAAGAGCCGCTCGTTTACGACCGGAATGCGGGCGAACTCCTGAGTCAGTCCGCCGGGCTCGCCTACCCGGTTCGCAAGGGGATTCCGGTGATGCTCCCGGAAGAGGCCCGCAAGCTCCCGGCCTGACGCCCGCCTGCACGGTGCACGACAAGCGGTCGCACATCGCCGATGGCGCCCGCTCGATTATACTCCTGCGGTGAAGCTCGCCGCTTGTTCAACGCTCCAAGCGTTTCAGTAGAAGGTTTCCGCGCTCCGAGCCGATTCGCAGACTTCCAGCATCCATGGCGAGCGCGCCGTCGCGCGCTGGTCATCCTGCGGTCTCGAACGTCCCGCTAATGCCTGAAGCCCCCTCCGCACACTGGCTAAGCCCAACACATGCCACGCTCACGTCACAGATTTGCGACGCCGCGGGCATCGTTCCGGATTCAGGCCGAAGACACACCCGCCAACGCCGCCCCGGATTTGGGAGTCCGACCGCCCTCGACCGTCGCCCGCAATCCGCCGAGCGCCGGCGACGTCTCCAGCGAGAGTCCCCAGCCATAGGCATCGAGCACGTCCTGCACGATGGCCAGCCCCAATCCGGCGCCGCGCTCGCGCTCGTCCAGGCGGACGCCCCGCTCCATCACCCAACCGCGCACCTCCGGCGCAATCCCTGCGCCGTCGTCCTCGACCGTGATCCGAAGGCGCCCGCCGCCCTCGTCCGCCGCCGCCGAAACGAGAACGCGCGCGGTCGCATGCCGCGCCGCGTTTTCCAGCAGGTTTCCGAGCACTTCGGCAAGATCGGTTCGATCCATGGGAACCGCGAAATCAGAGGCAACGGTCGTGTCGAAATGGACGCGCGCACCTTCGGGCGTTCGGCCAAGCGTTGCGATCAGAGAGGCCAGAAGCGGTGCCAGCGGCGTGGAGCGGCTCGAGCTGCGACCGCCGACGCCACGGACCCGCGCCCGCGCCAGTTCGCGATCCACGTGACGGCCCATCGCGGCGACAACGCCCTCTATATCAGCCGCGATCTGGCTCTCGCCCTGCTCTCGCAAGCGGCGCGCATCGGCCGAAAGCGCGGCGAGCGGCGTCTTGAGACCATGCGCAAGGTCCGCGGCGCGCCCGCGCGAGCGCTCGATCTCACGTTCCTGACTGTCGAGCAGCGCATTCATTTCCTCGACAAGCGGCTGCACCTCGGAAGGCACTGCCATAGGCAGGGTCATGATGCGCCCCGCGCGTATGTCGGCAACGCCCCGGCGCAGCCGGTCGAGCGGGCGAAGCCCGAGACTCACCTGAAGGATGGTCGCCCCCGTCAGGACTGCGCCGAGGATCGCAAGCGCGACGGCGAGATCACGCGTGAAGGCCGCCGCCGCCTTCGAGACGCCGGCAAGGCTCGCAGCAACGGCAACCCGTACCATCATCTTGCGGTCACCCAAGGTCAGGACGACGCTTCGCTCCGCGGCGAGCACCTCGGCGCTTCCCGGCCCCTGCAGGACATGCCGATGTTCCTCGCCCGGCGCGATGGCGTCGGCGGCGATGGGCAGCGTTGCATCCCACAGCGAGCGCGACCGCAAGAGTTGCCCGCGATCGTCGCCGACCTGCCAGTAGAGCCCCGACAGTGGCACCTCGAAGCGGGGATCGCCCGGCTTCCGCGTAAGGACAAGCGTACCGTCCCGGTTCACGTCGAGCGCGGCGAGGATCTGGCTCAGATGAAGGTTGAGATCGTCGGCGATGGTGCGCGCGACATGGCGCTTGAAGAGATGGACGAGCCCGCCGCCCGCGACGGTGAGGGCGAGGAGAATGGCCGCCATCCCGCCTACGATCAGTCGCAGCCGAAGCGACGACCCCGTCATGGCGACGGTTCTTCGACAATGTAGCCGAAGCCGCGCCGAGTCCCGATCAGGGGCACACCGAGCTTGCGCCTCACCCGCCCGACCAGAACCTCGAGGGCGTTCGAATCGTGGTCCTCGTCGTGGCCGTAGACGGCCTCCTCAAGCTCATGCTGCGGCACGACGCGGCCGCGATGCAGCACGAGAAAGGCTATGACGCGATATTCCAGCGCCGAGAGCGCCACGGGCACGCCCCGCACGCTCACGCGCATCTGGCGGTCGTCGACGGTCACATCGCCGACGGCGACGAGCGAGGACGCCGCCCCGGCCGTCGGCGAATGATCGCGCGCAGCCGGGAGAGAAGCTCTTCCATGTGGAACGGCTTCGGAAGATAGTCGTCCGCGCCCGCGTCGATGCCGTCGACACGCTCCGCCCAGCTTCCGCGGGCGGTGAGAATGAGCACCGGCATGCGCCGGTCGGCGGCGCGCCAGCGCTTCAGCACGGAAAGCCCGTCCATGCGCGGCAGGCCGAGATCGAGAATGACGGCGGCGTAATCTTCCGTATCGCCGCGAAACCAGGCGTCTTCGCCCTCCTCCGCCCTTTCCACGACATAACCGCTCGCCTGAAGCGCGCGCGCCACATCGTCGGCGATGCGCCGGTCGTCCTCGACAAGAAGCACGCGCATCTATTTTTCCTTGATCCTTGCGATTTCGGCGGTCTTCGCATCGACATAGACCTCGAAGATCCGGCCCGCCTTGTCCACGGTGCGAAGTTCATAATACCACACGCCGTGCTTGCGCTCGATTTCGATGCCGACAACCTCGCCCGGCAGCCTGTCCTTTACCGCCCCGAGGATGTCGGCCAGTTGCAGGATGTCCTTCTTTTCGACGGCTTCCAGCGCGGCGTCGTGGTCATCGTCGGAATGGGCGAGCGTCGACGCGGGCGCGCCGAACGCGATCAGCGTAGCGAAGATGATCCTCAGCGGCACACGCATCGAAAGCCTTCCTTTTGCAGCAACTATCTCATCGCATCGCTGACAGGTTGCTGACATCGCTCAACAGGCTGCCGTCATGGCCTCTCTGCCATGGATTGATCATCGGCCGGGCAATGGTGCCCCGAGCCAATCCAATCCCGGAGACTTCAGATGCGGAAACTTCCCCTTGTTCTGTCAGCCCTTGCCGTCTGCGCGGCAGCGACCGCTGCAAACGCGAGCGATCCGTCCCGACCCTGCACGAGCGCGCCCGAGGCTCAATGGCTCAAGATCGCCGATCTTCAGGCGAAGGTCGAAGAGCAAGGCTACAAGGTTCGCAAGGCCAAGCTGAAAAAGGCATGTGGCGAGCTTTACGCCGTCGACAAGGCCGGTGAGCGCATCGAGTTGTTCGTCGATCCGACAAACGCGAAGATCGTCGAGACCAAGAGGGACGACGACTGATGACCATCGCCCAACAGGCGATCGAATCCGGCGGCGCGACGCCGCCGGCAACGGTCAAGGTGTGGGATCCGTTCGTGCGGGTCTTCCACTGGTCGCTCGTCGGCCTGTTCATCGCGGCCTTCGCGACGGGCGACGAGGTCGAGCGCGTGCATGTCGTGGTCGGCTATACCATCGCGGCGCTCGTCGGTTTGCGCATCGTGTGGGGCTTCATCGGGACGAAACATGCCCGCTTCACCGATTTCGTGAAATCCCCGGCGACGGTCGTCGCCTATCTCAAGGACGCAATGTCCTTCAAGGGCCGCCGCTATCTCGGCCATAACCCTGCGGGGGGCATCATGATCCTGCTGCTCATCGCGGCGCTCGTGGGCACCTGCACCACGGGTTACATGATGACGACGAAAACGGGCTGGGGCTCGCATGATCTGGAAGAGGTGCACGAAGCCTTTGCCAACGGCATGCTGGTGCTGATCGGTCTCCATATAGTCGGCGTTATCTGGGCGAGCATCGAACATGGCGAGAACCTCGCCCGCGCGATGATTACCGGGCGCAAGAGAAGCGAAATCGGCACCGACGCACCACGGGCGTAGAAGGTCGGATCGGCCCGCTTGAATCGGCATCGATTTGACGCAGCCAAAAGCCGATCGACACCATAAATCTGCAGCGTCGTATGGCATGACGCTGCAGCATCCTTCGGGATATTGCTGTTTGCCGCTTGGGTCGCCTTATGCATGAGCGCCTCGGCTCAACGCTGCTATCGCAGAGCGGTCGCAACCTGCATCCGCTGGCGGATAGTGCGCAGGCGTGACTTCAGCGAAAGCACGTGACGCCACGCGTCCTCGACCCGCGCGCGCGGCAGCCGCCCCGTAACCACCGCCGCTTCCACCGCCTCGTAAACGGTCTCGTCGAGATCTTGCGGGACGTCAGGCGTGGCCCGCACAAGCACGAGATCAGCGCCCGCGGCCAGTGCGGACACGACCGCTTCACCGTGGCGCAACGGCGCGCCCCCTGAGCCGAGGTCGAGATCGGCGATAATTGCTCCGCCGAACGCCATGTGGCGCCGAATTCTGCTCTCGCCTGGTCGGAGCGACGGATACAGGCTTGCGACCGCGACCGGAAACGCCCCCTCAGCAGCCTTCATGCGCAGGATCGCGGCATCGGCCGTATCGACCTTCGCGACGGCTTGCAACATGGCGGTGCTTGCACGCTCGCGCCGCCACGATGCCATCGCGCGGCCTGCGCCGAACGGCTCGGCGCGAAGCGCCGTCAGAACCGCGCGGTCATGATGGCCGCGCGTGAATGTGGCCGCGAACGCCCTGGCGCGCGGCTCCGTCGCGGCAAAGCACGGAGCCGAGAAATCGGCCCGCTTGTCGCCGCACGCCCCGAGCGCCGGACCGAAGTTGAGACTGATGCCGAGCGAAGACATTTCCCCCGCCATCTCCCGATAAAGCGCGCGCGCTTCGCCAAGGTTTCGGCCCTGTCCGACATTCCTGGCAGAGGGATAGAAGGTAAACCCCTTCTCCTCGGCGAGCGCGGATTCGGGGCCGCCTTCCTGATCCACGGCGATGAGGGCGGGCTCCGCTGCGGTGTCGCCCAGATGACGAAGCAATTCCCCAAGCTGTGCCGAGGATGAAATGTTGCTCGTGGCGACCACGACACCCGCAAGACGCCCGGCCGCCAAAGCCGCACGAACGCGGCTGACGTCCGGATCGGTCGCGCGCCGCCCGGAAAAGCCGGAAAGCAGCAGTTGACCGGTCATCGCGCGCAAAGAGGCGGGCGCATTCGGCACAGAGGCTTTCCCGGCATCGCCTTTCTGCGCGTCGGCTTTTGGAACGCTGGCCTTCACCACGTCGGTTTTCGGCAGCCCGTTGACGATCCGCGAAGTCTGCATCCCCACCGGCTTCGCCGCTGGCGGAACGCCCGTGCTTTCGTTCGCGGCACGCGGGGCGCTTGCGGCTGGGACGGTCGGCGCGGTCGGCGTGCGGGGCGGCGCCGCAGCCTTCGAGGACGAGGCCGGAGCCGCCGTTTGCGGCTTAGGCTGGGGCGCGAGCGCAGGTTTTACCGACGGGGAAGCGGGCGGCTTCACCGGCGATGCGAGCGGCGGCTGTTCGACCGCCACACACGCGCCGCCACTATACTGCAACGCGCGGGCGCGGCATTCGGCGGGAGTGGCGCGAGGACCCGGTGGCGACGCCGTGCCGGAGAACGCGTCATCGAAATCGTTGACAAATATGACGACGGCGGAAGGAGACACCACCGGCAAAGGAACGGGCGTGGCGATCGCCGCCCCCGAAAAACCGAAAACTCCAAGCGCGACGAGTCTTGATCGCACCACTGCCCCCAACGCACGCACCCAAATCAGCCGGTTGCAAGATATTGCATGGCTGAGTTGCGTTCCAGCACGCGGGACGCGAGATGCATGCTTCTTTCGCCGCAGATGCATTTGGGTTTCGCTTCGAAAGAAAAGATGAGAGAGGCGGCAATCCCTACATTGCCTTTCCCGCGCGGATCATCTTGTTGCGAGCCTGACTTGCTTGCCGGACGCACCGGCCCGAGGCGAAATGCGGCGCCCCGAGACACGCTGTCTCACCGCCTTTTTCACGATCGCGCGCCATGAGACGGACACCATCGCAATGGCAATGACCTCCTGGAACGTGGACGGGAAACGCTTCGGGTCATTGCACAGCAGGGGTTGTGGTGGACGAGCCACAAGGCGGGGGAAAACTCGATAATCCCCCCGGTATCGGCTCGGCTCGCCTTGCGTTTTGCACGTTTGGCATTTGTTATCGGCGTTAAAGACGGGGTAGTGGTAATGGCGCTCAATTCACAACGCAGCGCGGGCGTGCCCAAACAGTGATGGGCAATCCGCATATGGATCAAGAGACGCTGCAAGCGCTGATCAAAGTCTACAAGACTCGCGCAAGCGGTGACCTCCTCTCGATCATCATCGACGAAGCCGAGGGGCAGGATGGGCAAGCGGCAGTTCTCGAACTGCTCCGCACGCTTCCGCAAGACACGCTGACGGGCGTGTCTTTTGCCGCAGCGAGACGCAAGGCCTGCCGTTTCAGCCTCAATGCCGAGGATTTCGACCTCGCTGAAATGCTTGCCCGCTCATCGGAAGATCCCGAGGAACAGGCGCTCAGGGCGCGCGCATTGTTCGCGCTCAACCGCGAGCAGGAGGCGCAGACGCTGTACCGGCAAGCCGTTCAGCAGGACGCCTCCATACGCAACCGCGATCTGGAGCGTCTGCTCGGCATTCGTCCCGGCACCCCGATCATCGCCACACCCGCCAAGGTGATCTCGCTGAACACCTATACCCTGCGCCGGGATGCGAAGACCGAACAGGAGCGCCGCGACGTTTTCTCTGACGTCTTCCTCGACGATTTCGACGATGTCGCCTTTACGTTCGGCGACGTCGCCGGCCTCGACGATGTCAAGATGGAAGTGCGTCGCCGCATCGTGCTGCCTTATCTAAAGCCGAGCATTTTCGAGCGCTACAAGCAGAAAGCCGGGGGCAACATCCTGCTTTACGGCCCTCCCGGCTGCGGCAAGACGCTGGTCGCACGCGCCACTGCGGGCGAAAGCGACGCGCGCTTCCTGTCCGTGAACCCGGAAGACCTGATCGACAAATATCCGGGAGAGGCGGAAAAGCGGCTTCGCGTGATGTTTGACGAGGCGCGTTCCGACACGCCCGCCATTCTGTTTTTCGACGAATTCGACGTCGTCGCCCAGCGTGCGAAGTCACCGCGTGAAAGCGTGAATGCCCTTATCTCTGCCTTCGCCTCGGAAATCGACGGGACTCAGCGCAACAACAGTGGCGTTTTGGTCATCGTCGCGTCGAATGCGCCATGGCTTCTCGACCGCGCGCTTTTCCGCTCGATGAGGCTGCAGAGCCTGTTTTTCGTCCCGCCCCCGGATTACGAGGGCAGAAGAAAAATCCTCTCAACGGCTATCGCGGGCATCCCTGGAGCCGAGGCGGTCGCCACAGACCGTATCGCGCGAAAGACCGATGGATTTTCGGGAGCGGACCTGCGCGCTCTGGCCGACCACGTCAGTAACGCCTCGTTAACAAAGGCGTTATCGGGGTCGGGCGAGGGTGCGCTGACGACCGCTGCCTTCGAAGACGCCTTGAGGCACTTTGCGCCGTCGACCCTTTCCTGGTTGTCTCACGCGCGCGATGAGTTGAAGCCGCTTCAACGCCATGACGTTTTCTCGCGGCTCTTCGCGCCCCTCGCCAGAATTTGATTTAAAGGTTTTACGACACGGTTCCGAGATGGTTACCGTTTAGTCGCTCCTGTTGCCCAAACAGCACGGGATGAGACGCCCCTGCCCCGTTTAGGCCATAAACAGGAACCACATTGTTCTAAGTCGAAAGTGAAAGCAATTCGGCTGGTTTCTGTAGAAGAGGCTTAGAGTTTGTCGAAGTTGCCGTCGGTTAGGCGTATGCGGTGCTTCCCTCCCGATAAATAACTGACTTTCCGGAGCACCGGTTACTGCCGGTGAAGGATGGTTGCCGTGACCGCTCGCACATTACACGCCCAGACCGCCCCAAACCCTCGCGTCTTCTCATCCGCGTCTGCGGCACGTGCTGGCCGGGGCAGCGCGATATCGTGGGGAAAAGGGCTCTGCCGTCAATATGCCGGGACTTTGCCTCAAAACGACTACAACTTACGGGTATCAAGACTACACGCTCAGCGTGTTGAGCGGGTACTGCATCAGCTTGTCGGGCGCCCGCTGGCGTCGGTTGAAATCATTTGCCATGAAGATCTCTAAAGTAATGCGCGCGCTGAGGGTCTTGTCCATTCCGTTGCTGTTTTGCGGCGTAGCCATCGCCATGGTCGCCTTGCAGACCGGCATGCAGCCAAAGCGCGCCGTCGTGAAATCTGCACCGGCATCGGCTTCTTTCGCGCCGTTCCAGGCTGCGCAAGCCGCCCCCGCGCTTCATGAGACAAAATATGGCGATCTCGCCGCAGCCGCGGACAGGGGCGATCTCGCCGCGCGGCTCGAACTCGGCAGACGCTTCGCCAGCGGTAATGGTGTCAAGAAAAGCGAAGGCCGCGCCGCCGATTACTTTCAGGGCATCATTGCCGAATTCGGCGAAACGGGCTCGCGGGACGTCCGCGCCCCCTTGATCGCCTCGGCCTTCCTGCAGATGGCCCGGCTGTACAAGCAGGGCATAGGCGAAGCCGACATGGATCCCGATCCGGCATACGCCTTCAGCCTTGTTCACCATGCCGCGAGCTATCTCGCCGATCCTGCCGCCCAGTTCGAACTGGCAAGGCTTCTCATGGAAGGAGAAGGCGTAACGAAAAACACCCGCGCTGCCGCTCAATGGCTTCTTTCGGCCAGCCGCAAGGGCTATGCCCCCGCTCAGGCAATGCTCGGGGAAATCCTTTGGACCGGTCGCGACGGCGTGAAGCGCGTCCCCGGCGATGGACTAGGCTTGCTGGCGATCGCGCACCGCAACGCCTCGAACGAAGACAAGGCATGGGTCGGACCGATCTTCGAGAAAGCACGGGCAGAAGCTGCGCCGAGTGAAATTCTGGAAGCGAACGCCTTCATCGTGCAGGAAGCGAGCGCCGCCCGCTTCCCCATGTCGAGCGATATCCTGATCAACGGCGGCATACGGGACGAGGCTTCCGCCGCGACGGTGCCTGTCGCGCCCTCGGCCATCGCGCCGCTCACGCAGGGATCGCTCGCGGCACCTTTGGTCGGCACGCCGATCATGGGAACGTCCAAGGCCCTGACCGAGCTTGACGCCACGCCGATGTCCGCGACCGAGGCAATCACCCCTCACTTTGGTGTGGACTCGAAGGAAGGCGGCTCCGCCGGAATCATCGAAATGTATCGCGCTCGTACGACCGACGCACGGAGCGACCTCTCCTCCAACATGAAGTTTGCGGGCGTCGACGAGTAAACGCGCCCTGCCCGCGCCCCGCCTGAGATCGCGGGCTGGTCCTTTGCTGCTGATCAGACCGATGGTGTGTCCCGCTTGTCGATCAGCTTTTTCGCGTCAAATCGAGCCCGCCGATCCGGATCTCTGGCGGCGTTTCGATCTCCGCACGCCGCCGCTTTCGATGCGCTGAGGATTATCGAGATAGCCGGCCCACGGATCGCTCTTCAACGAATCGAGCCGCCTGCCCATGGTCTCGACGGTAAACCGTCGCGGCGCGAGAGCGGGCGTGAGTTCTTCCCAACGGAGCGGCGTTGCGACAGGCGCTCCCTCTCGCGCTCGCGTTGAATAGGGCGCAATGGCCGTCGAGCCGCGACCGTTGCGGAGATAATCGACATAGATTCTTCCGTCGCGCGCCTTCTTCGCCATCGTCGAGACGAAGCGTTGCGGCGAGTCGCTCTCCATCGCCTGAGCGATGCCTTGGGCGAAAGCCTTCACCTCGCTCCAGCCGAGATCGGGCACCAGCGGCGACACCACATGCAGCCCCTTGCCGCCCGTCGTCTTGACGTAGGACTCGATGCGGAGATCGGCGAGTCGCTGCCGAACCTCGCGGGCGCCATCCATCACGGCGCCGAAGTCGACGCCATCGCCCGGATCGAGATCGAAAATCAGCGTGTCGGGGCGCTCAAGGTCATCGATCCGCGCGCCCCAGGGATGGATCTCCAGCACGTTCGCCTGCACGAGGTTGATAAGGCCGTGCAGGTCGTGGATGACGAGTGCCTCCGTGTCGCCCTCCTTGTCGGCAATCGGCACCACCTCGACGGCGTCGGAGAGGCCCGCGAAGGACCGCTTCTGATAGAAGCAGTCGCCTCCCTGCCCGTTCGGGCAGCGGACGAGCGCCAGCGGGCGACCTGTAATGAACGGCATCATAAACCCGGCGACGTCCGCGTAATATTCGGCAAGGCCGAGTTTCGTCAGCCCCTGCCCCTCCCACAGCACGCGGTCTGGATGGGTCAGGCGGATTCCCTCGAAATCGACGTTGCCGCCCTTGGCGGGTACGGCTCGGGATGTCGACGGGGCGTTTCGGCGTGAACCCTGGCGCGCGCGCCCGGCAAAATCGCTCTCGTCTCCGGCAAGCAGGACGGCATCTGCGCCGTCTTCGAGGCGGGCAGCGAACGCACCGCCGTCTGTCTGCGGGCGCGGCATTTCGAAAAGAACCTCCGTTGCGGGCTTGTCCTCGCGCAACCCCTTGAATGCGGCGTGACGCAGATGGCAATCGCCGGTCCAGCCGCGAAACTCGACCTCGGCGACGAGCTTCGGCTCGACATAAACAAGCCAGCGCTTTTCCTCCGACGACAACGCATTGGCGAAGGGCGAGGTTGCGCGCCGCAAGGGCTGAAGCTGCTTGAAGAGCGCCTTTGCCGTGCCTTGCGTGAAACCGGTTCCGGCGCGTCCCACATGCATGAGTTTGCCGTCGTCGTAAGCACCGAGCGCGAGGCTGCCGATGGCGCCGCGCGTCGCCGTGGACGGCGCGTAACCGCCAACGACGAATTCCTGGCGGTTGGTGCATTTCGTCTTGAGCCACGCGCCGTGTCTGCCAGAGCGATAGGGCGCGTCCGCGCGCTTCGACACGATGCCTTCGAGACCGAGACGGCAGGCGTTTTCCACCATGGCGGGGCCGTGCCCCACGACATGATCCGAATAGCGAAGCGCCCGCGCTCCGGCGGCTTCGATAAGCGGCGCGAGCGCGTCCTTGCGCGCTTCAAGGCTCGCGCCCCTCAGATCGTACCCGTCGAGATAGAGAAGGTCGAAAGCGTAGAAGACGATTTCAGCGGTGCTTTTGCGCGTGGACAAAGCCTCCTGCAGCGCGGAAAAACTCGACACGCCCGTGCGATCCTCAACCACCGCTTCCCCGTCGACGACGGCGAACTCAGCGGGGAAAGCGGCGAATGCCGCCGCGACCGCCGGAAATCGTTCGGTCCAGTCTAGGCCGCTTCGCGTCATGAGGCGAACGCGTCCGTTCTCGATCAGCGCCATCAGTCGATAGCCGTCGAACTTGATTTCGTGCAGCCAATTGTCGCCGTCGGGAGCCCGCTCGCAAAGCTGGGCGAGGCATGGCGCGACGAAACCGGGGAACGGTGCTTTCTTCGCGCCCGCGACGCCTTTTGCTGCGCGAGTCGCGGCCCCGGCCTTTTCTTTCGCGCCAGCGGGTTTGCGTGAAGCCGCACGCGTCGATTCGGAGCGTTCGGCGCGGATGGCTCCCACCGCGCCGGTTGCATCGGCCATCGTTCGGGTTTGCTTGCGTTTCGGCGGCGCTTCCGCTTCCTCCGCGCCGTCGGCGGGCGAAAGATCGCCTTTCACGAGCCCCGCCTTGCCGGACCAGACCGCCTCGCCGTCGCGCGCGATTTCATCAATGCTGCGCCCGGACGCCACCGAATCGGGCGCGTCTTCGAGGATGTCGCCGTCGGCTTCGGCGCGCGCATAGTCGTCGTCGGACTTGAACAGAAGCCACTGCTGGTCCTTCTCGCCCGACCTCGGCTTGATGTGGATGAGGTGCCAGCGGCCCTTGAGCTTCTCGCCGTGCAGCGTAAAGGCGAGATGGCCTTTCGCGTAGCCCTTTTCGGGATCTCCTTCCGGCTCCCACGTGCCGCGATCCCAGATCATCACGGTGCCGCCGCCATACTCGCCCGGCGGAATGATGCCCTCGAAATCGCCGTAGTCGAGCGGGTGATCCTCGACATGCACCGCGAGCCGCTTTTCGGACGGATCGAGGCTCGGCCCCTTCGTCACCGCCCAGCTCTTGTAAACGCCGTCGAGTTCAAGGCGCAGGTCGTAATGCAGCCTCCGGGCCGCGTGCTTCTGGATGACGAAGCGCAGAGCCGGGATCTTCGCCGCTCGCCTGCTGCCGGATGGCTCCGGCGTCTTCGTGAAGTCGCGCTTTTGGCGGTAGCGCGTAAGGTCGCCCTTTGCGGAGACGACGGGCGCGCTCCGCTTCGATTTCGCCGGTGCTGAAGCGGGGGCTCTCGGCATCAGTGTATGCCCGCCCTCTTGCGTTCAGGCTTGGAACGCGGCGGCGGAGGGACGGCGGCGGCCTTCGCCTTGGCGGCTCGCGGCTTGCGCTCCGGTTCGGCCCGCGCTTCGGCAGCGGCGCGCGGTGCGGCCTTCGCTGCGGATTTCTTCGCCTTCGGTTCCTCTTTGGAAGCGGGCGCAGCCGCAATTTTCGTTCCCTTTTCGGCTGCGACCGATTTTCTGAGAGCGTCCATCAGATTGATGACGTTCGTCGGCTGCGCGGGCCGGGCGGCCTCGACAGGACGGCCCGCCTGCTTGGCCTTGATCATCTCGGCGAGCGCGTTCTCGTAGCGGTCGTCGAAGGCGGCGATGTCGAAATGTCCGCGCTTCGTGCCAATGATGTGCTTTGCCAGATCCAGCATTTCGCCGGGGATCTTGATCTCGGGGATGTCCTCGAAATAGGCTTCGTCGCCGCGCACCTCGTAATTGTAATGCAGCGACGTCGCGAGGATGCCCGCATCTCTCGGCTCCAGCATGAAAAGCCGCTCGCGCCGATTGATGACCGCGCGGCCGAGCCCGGCCACGCCCTCCGCCGCCATGGCGTCGCGGATCACGGCGAAAGCTTCCTCCGCCACCTTGTCGTTCGGCGCGAGATAATACGGGCTGTCGAGATAAACGAGATCGATTTCAGACTTCGGCACGAAACGCTCGATCTCGATGGTGTGCGAGCTTTCGATTTCCACCGCGTCGAGGTCGTCGTCCTCGATGAAGAGGTAATCGTTCTTGGCGATCTGATAGCCGCGCACGCGGTCCTCACGCTCAACCGGCTCGTTCGTGTCCGAGTCGACCATGAGCTGCTTGAGCCTGTTGCCGGTCGCGCGATTCAGCCAGTTGAACGAAATCCGCTCCGAACCCGAAGTCGCCGGATAGAGCGCGACAGAACAAGAGACGAGCGAAAGCTTGAGATAGCCTTTCCAGTAAGGGCGCGGGGCCATACGCGGAACTCCAAAGGCTTGCCGTGAGTATTCGATGCCGGGTGGCACGTTTCACGGTGAATCAAAACGCCGCTGACCTTCAAGAAGTTCCGTTTCAGCTCGCGTTCAAGGCGTAAGTTTCAAGAACAAAAGAAGATCATAAAGCACTGCTTCGCATTGAATTCTGCGATAAGGTGATGACACATAAGAAGCCCGTGCACAGATGAAGCCCAAAGCGGACTCGCGTGTTGTTCGCGGGTGAAACGAACACCAAGGAGAATGCGATGACGCTGCCCATCGATCCGATTGCGGGGAAAGTCATTCTGTTGACCGGCGCCAACAGGGGCATCGGCCTCGCCACGGCGAAGGAACTTGTGGCGAGAGGCGCGAAGGTCGTCGCGGGGGTGCGCGAACCGTCGAAAAAGCCCGCGCTCAAGGATGTGCTGGTTTTGCCGCTCGATGTGGCGAACGCCGAAAGCAGCCGCACTTTCGTGGAAAGCGCTGAGCAGCGCGAGGGACGGATCGACGGCCTCATCAACAACGCCGCAATTTTGCTGAACCCGAGATCGCCCGTGCTCGACATGACGGAGAGCGACCTGCTGAGCACGCTCGAAGTGGATCTCGGCGGCCCGATCCGCATGACGCAACTCGTCGTGCCGCGCATGCTGGCGAAGGGTTACGGGCGCGTCGTGAACGTGTCGTCCGGCCTTGGCGCGATCACGGACATGGCGGGGGGCTACGCAGCCTATCGCATGGCGAAGCTCGCCCTGAACGGCTTCACCAAAATCCTGGCCGCCGAACTCGGCCCGAACAGTCCCGTAAAGGTGAACAGCCTTTGCCCCGGCTGGGTGCGCACCGACATGGGCGGCGCGGAAGCGAACCGCGATCCGGCGGAGCCCGCGCGGGAAATCGCCGATCTCGTGGCGATCTCGGCGGACGGGCCGACGGGCGGCTTCTTCCGGCGCGGCGAACCCGCCGACTGGTAAGCGCGGGGGAACTGGAACTACCCAAACGCTCCGCATGCAACCGCCGGTCCGGTGACGGCGGGCGGCTCCGTTTCTCGCGCGCTCGCCCTGTCGGCGACGCGGGCATACCAGTCGAGAAGATGCGGCGATGTCTCCAGCATGGCCGCGCTTTCGGGCTTCAGCCGCATGAACCACATCACAGGAAACAGCATCATGTCGGAAAGGTTGAATGCGTCGCCCGAAAGATAGCGACTCGCCGCCAGCCGCTCATCGAGCACCGCGAAGCATTTGCGCATCTTCGGGAGCAGCGCGTCAATCGTGGCAGCGGCGGGCTTGCCGTCGGGCGCGGCGAGATAGGCGCTGATATATTGGCGGGCGAGAACGGGATCGATGGTGGTCAGCACGAGCGCAATCCATTGCTCGGTGATCGCGGCCCCGCGCGCATCGCGCGGCACGAGCGGCGGCCCGTCGAAGGCGCCGTCGATATAGGTGCAAATCGCGCGGCTCTCGAACAGCACGAGGTCGCCGTGACGTGCGCAGGGCACGAGGCTGAAAGGGTGGATCGCGGCGACGAGTGGATCGGTCGGGCGCACGATGGTCTGCGTGTAGGGGACGCCCTTTTCACGGGCGGCCATGCAAACGGTGCGGACGAAATTGCCCCACGGCGCGCCGATGATTTCAAAGTCTGCCTTGTCGCTGGTCGCCATGTCGGTGCGTCTCTTTCGGTCTCGTTTCGATGGGCAACAGTCCGCCTGCGTTGGAGTTCCGTTCAGGCGTATCGGCGATGTGGCTCGCGCGCGGTGTGCGGCGCGCATGGTTCCGGGAAGTCCTTTGAGGTAAAGTCAAAGGAAAAACGACGATCCGCGAAACAACGCGCTAAGAGGAAACCCATGTGCAAGACTGCCGACGCCGTCGTCATCGCATCCGCCGCGCGAACACCCATCGGCGCTTTCCAGGGTGCATTCGCGACCCTCGCCGCCCCCGAACTCGGTGCGGTGGCCCTACGCGCGGCGGTGGAACGCGCAAGGGTCGCGGCATCCGATATCGATGAGGTGGTCATGGGGTGCGTGCTCGGCGCAGGTGTCGGACAAGCCCCGGCGCGGCAAGCCTCGCTTCGCGCCGGGCTGCCGCTTTCGGCGGGCTGTACCACGATCAACAAGGTCTGCGGCTCGGGTCTCAAGGCCGTGATGCTCGGCCACGATTTGATCATTGCTGGCAGCGCGCGCGTGGTCGCCGCGGGCGGCATGGAGTCGATGACGAACGCGCCGTATCTGCTGCCGAAGGCGCGAGGCGGCCAGCGCCTCGGCCACGACCGCGTTCTCGACGCGATGTTCTTCGACGGGCTGGAGGATGCTTACGCTCCCGAAACCAGGGGGCGGCTGATGGGCACCTTCGCGGAGGAGTGCGCCGCCGCCTACGGCTTCACGCGCGACGCGCAAGACGCCTACGCCGTGGCCTCGGCGACGAGGGCGAAGGCGGCGGTGGAAGGCGGCGCGTTCGATTGGGAGACGGTGCCCGTCACGGTCGAAGCGCGCAATGGCGCGGCGATTATAGAGCGCGACGAGCAGCCGGGCCGCATCGACATCGCGAAGATCCCGGCGCTGAAGCCGGCCTTCGCCAAGGACGGCACCGTGACGGCCGCCAATTCGAGTTCGATCTCGGACGGCGCAGCCGCAGTCACGCTGATGCGCCGCTCCACCGCGGACGCGAAGGGCGTCGCGCCGCTGGCGACGATCCTCGGCCACGCAACCTATGCAAGCGAACCGCGCCTGTTCCCGACCGCGCCGGTCCATGCAATCCGCGCCCTCCTCGACAAGCTCGGCTGGGAATCACGCGACGTAGACCTGTACGAAATCAACGAGGCGTTTGCGGTGGTCGCCATGGCGGCGATGCGCGATCTCGGGCTTTCCCACGACACGGTCAACATCCACGGCGGCGCGTGCGCGCTCGGCCATCCCATTGGCGCATCCGGCGCGCGCGTGCTCGTGACGCTGATCGGCGCACTGAAGCGAGCGGGCGGAAAACGCGGCATCGCGAGCCTTTGCATCGGCGGCGGCGAAGCCGTGGCGATGGCCGTCGAACTCGACTGAGGCAGCGCCATTTCCGCTTGAGTGGAGGGGCCTTCTCCCGCATCGCGCTTCACTCTTGAACGGCGAAGCCCCGAAGCGGGGACACGGCTCTTTCTCCTTCGTGATATACTCATGGGATCGAAGAAAAAAGCCGGAGGGAGGAAACATGCTGAAGGAAAGCGCTCCAGCAGGTCGAATATCGCTGCTTGCCATCGGCGGAGGCGTTGTTCTTGTGCTTGCCGCCATCGGCGCGTACGCCGTCGCGGCCGTGTCGGAAAACTTCGCGCGCATGCTCATCATAAGCTATGGTCTGGCCATCGCATTGCTCGTGGCGAGCGTCCTCGCGATGCGCCACCTGCTGCCACGGGATCTGCGTTTTCTGGCGCTCGCCGCCGGCGTGCCCGCGGCTCAGGTCATTTCTCTTCTGATGTCGCTCGTCGCGTTTGGACCGGACGCGGTGCCGCAGGTGGCCGCCGACCTCGTAGCCCTTGTCATCGGCCTCGTCTGGCTGTTCCAGCGCCCCGGGCGAGCGCCGCTGCTATTCCTGTTCGCTTATCAAGCGCTTGCACTCGCCCTGAAGACCTACATCCTCTTTACGCAGGACTTCACGCTCAGCTTCATTCGCGGCGTGATTACAACGATCCTCGTCCAGATTCTGGCGCTGTTCGTGCTTTACGACGCGACTCTGAAGATGAAAGCGCGGGCGGAGCGCGTGTAACCCCCGCATCGCCCATCTCCATGCCGCAAGCTGCGCCCCAGTGATCGGAGCAAGGCCGACAGGTTTCCGCCGCGTGATGACACTCGCTAAAAGGGCGCAGGCGAGTTACGGGAGCTGTGTGTCCAGAAAAAGCGGGCCGAGGCCGTCAATCGCGCGCGCCGGACGCAGAGCGCGAGGCATTCCGGGAAACGCTTGAGCGCGGCGCGGCCAGAGATTACGAAATTCAGATGACCTTTTACTTCCGCCGCGCGTGGGCGAACATCGTTGATCGGTATCGCGCCGGACGCGGATGCCGGACCCGTTCACGCGGCGAAAACCGGTGGGAAACCCCGTCGGTCTCACCCCGATCGATGGCGCGCAGCTTGCGGCATGAGTCGAGTGTGTTCGCCGGGCCTGGCGCGACGAGCGCCGCGATCCCCTCGCGTCTCGCAGGCCGCTTCCACAAGGCGGCGGCCGTCTGCCTGCTGGCCGCGCTGGTTGGCGCCTCGCCGTCGCATGGGCAGTCGCGGAGAGCCAATACCCCCGGCTGTGACCTTAGAAGCGCAGGCGAAAGCGCGGTTGCCGCCGTCATCGGGCCTCAGACGCTGCGCCTCGCTGATGGCCGCACGATCCGCCTCGCCGAAATCATCGCTATCCCCGCCTTGCCGCAACATGCTGGAGACCCGGGGCTCGATGCTGTCTCCTTCCTCAGGAGCACGCTCGGAAAAAAGGTTGAGGTGAAAATTGGCGGCGCGGAGCGTGATCGCTACGGCATAACCACCGCGCATCTCCTCGTCGTGGACGATCCCACGCTCTGGCTGCAGGAAGGACTCGTATCCGCCGGGCTGGCGCTCGCCGCGCCGCAACCCGACAACAGGGCCTGCTTCGAGGCGCTTCGGGCTGCCGAGACAGCCGCCAAATCCGCCGGACGCGGGAATTGGGGGACGGCCGTTTTCAAGGTTCTGCCCGCATCCGACCCGCGTCTCATCGCCAATCTTGTCCAGACTTATCAGATCGTGGAGGGCGAGGCGAAAGCCATCGCCCGAAGCGGCGCGCGTGTCACGCTGACATTCGGCGAGGATGCCGGTTTCGGCTTTCGTGTCTATGCGGAGGGAGGCGCGGCGAAGCGTTTGAGCGGCGACGGAGCCGCGCTGGCCGGAAAGACCGTGCGCATCCGCGGCTGGGTGGAGCGCAAGGCCGGACCGTCGATCACGGTCGTTTTGCCCGAGCAATTGGAAGTCGTGAGCGGGGCGGAAGGAACCAAACATCCCTGACCCGGAACGCGCCGGCCGGGATGTTTCGTGTCATGGCGGAGAAAGAGCCTATGTCGCGGCATCGCGGCTCCGAGCGAAAGAGCGCGCGACGCTGCGAAAACGCGAAGCCGATCAGGCGGCTTCCTTCTTGTCTTCTTCGTCGTCGACGTCCTGCTTGCGAAGACGTCCGCCCTTGGTCAGCGCTTCGGCGACACGCTGGATGGCGATGGACTCGTCGACATCCTGCGCGGCCGCGATTTCGCGGGCCATGCGGTCGAGAGCCGCTTCGTAAAGCTGGCGTTCGGAATAGGACTGCTCGGGCTGAGCATCGGAGCGGTAAAGGTCACGCACCACTTCGGCGATGGTGATGAGGTCGCCGGAATTGATCTTCGCTTCGTATTCCTGCGCGCGGCGGCTCCACATCGTGCGCTTCACGCGCGCACGGCCACGAAGGGTCTCCATGGCGCGGGCGAGCACGGCCGCATCGGAGAGCTTGCGCATGCCGGCGCTCTGCGTCTTGGACGTCGGGACGCGAAGCGTCATCTTGTCCTTTTCAAAGTTGATAACGAAGAGTTCGAGCTTGCAACCCGCGATTTCCTGATCTTCTATTGCAACGATACGCCCTACGCCGTGCGTCGGATAAACCACGTATTCGTTGGTTTTGAAACCGAAGCATTGATCCTTATTATTATCAGGCATACTCGCTCTCACTTTTCTTTGTCTTGGTTAGAGGGTTCTCATCCACTTGCCGCCGCCTCGCGCCTCGCATGACCAGAAACAAATAAGCCACCCAGCCCTCTTTAGAGCCGACTTGAAGCCATGCTTTAATCGTGATCCTTTGCGGGCTGCTCGATACTCGTCCGCTGTTCGGGTCGTTGCCGAGGCCGATCAGACTCAATCGCCGCAGTGAGTCTTCTCTACCGACAGGGAAATATTATCAAAATGCGCCGATTTTAGGAAGCATTCAAAGAGCTTAATCGCTCTCTTTCTGGGGATTTCTCCTCTTTCCTCCGAGTAGTGTTAACAGGGCAACGGTCAAGCCGTCGAATTTGTTCTTGCAATGTTCTGCACGCGAACCCTGAAGCCGGGTGCAGGCCGCTCAAGAAGCACACTTTTCCGGAAGCGGTAAAGTCGCGCCGGGCGACCGCCTGTTCTCGACGCCTGCTGACCCGTCAGTTCGACGAGCCCCGCGTTTTCGACAAGCCGACGGAAGTTCTGCTTGTGCAGATAGCTACCGAGGATGGCTTCGACAACCCGCTGAAGATCAAGCAAGGTAAACGTCTCCGACATCAACTCGAAGATCACGGGCCGATATTTGAGTTTGCCGCGCAGCCGGCTCATGGCCGTCGCAAGGATGCGCCGGTGATCGAACATCATGGGCCGCCCGAGTTGGGGCAGGTCCGACCATGCGCGCGCCGCCTCGCGGCCGTCGCGGGCCGCTTCCGCGATCAGCCCCGCCTCATAAAGCAGTTCGTAGCGATCGAGCACCTTTTCGTCGTCCCATGGCACCGACTGACCGAAGCACATGCGAAAGCGGTCCCTTCGCGCCAGCGGCCGCCTCGGCGTTCCGGCGCTTTCGCGACGATGGGCCCATTCCTCAAGCCTCGGCTCGATCTCCTGCGTGAGGATCTGCGGCTTGCCATTGCGCCAGTCTTCCCATGGCAGATGCCGATACCATGCGTTCCAGTGAGCGCCGCCGCCGGCTGGCGCCTCCTCATTGCGGGTCAGCGCGAGGTAGCCGATCGATACGACATGCATGCCTTCGTCGCCGGGACGCGCGTGGCGACCGCGGTCGCCGAAGGTATAAAGCTGTTCGACATAGCCGAGATCGACGCCGGTCTGATCCTTCACCCAATCGCGCAGGCCGATTTCGAGCGTGCGGTGCTTGAGCGGCGTGAAGAGCCCGAACGGCAGAGCGGGCGGCGAGTCGCCATTGGTCGCGCCGCCGGTCGATACGGTAAGGATCTGGGGCTCGCCGCAAATCATCGAAACGATAGCCGCATTCAGTCCGATCTCGACCGCAGCCGTTTCTTCCCCGGACGCGGCGACCGGCTGGCCGTCCTGCGCTGTGTTTTCCCGTATGAGAAGATCCTCGGGCGTCATCGCAACCAATGGAATACCAGATCGGGCTTCACTACGCCATGCCATCGGCTCGCGAATCATGAGCGCGATTCCGATGCAGGGCGCCACGGCGGCGTGCGGCCAGACGCGGCACGACGCTTTGACTCTTGGCTGTCGATCAGCATCTCCGCGTAAATCGCGTCGATTTAATGCATGCCGATCTGAAAACGCCAAAGGCGCCGCGCGTGATGACGGCGCGGCGCATAAGAGCAAGAGCACCGATCCAGGAGGCGATGAGCCCGAGCGAGGCTTTCGGCCGGATCGGCTAGATGTCTTCGCGCGGCTCCAGAATCTGGCGACCGCGATATTTGCCCGACTTCAGATCGATGTGGTGCGGACGGCGCAGTTCACCCGACTCCTTGTCCTCGACATAGGTCGGGGCGGCAAGCGCGTCGGCCGAACGGCGGAAACCGCGCTTCATGGGCGAGACTTTTCTCTTGGGGACTGCCATCGTCGTTCTCCGGATAGAAATGCGACAAGCCCCGTCCTTCGACCGCATGGGCCGAAGAAGCGAAGCCTATCGAGAGTTAATCGTCGTCAGATATACATGCCCTTTCGACGCTTGGCTAGCCCGCTTGGCAAAAAGAGCGATGTTTTCAGGGGCGTTTCAATTGGCGCATGCACCCCGTTCCGCGCGCCGGCGCTCGCGTCTCGGGCGGCGTTTCGACGCGCCGGTTCGAGGCAGCAGGGTCGCGCTTCATGCATCCCCTTGTTTCTGCATCGGTCGCCCAGGCGACACCCCGGGATGCAGAACTTTAGTCGAGTGGCGCGAGCCCGCGCCCTGGACTAGGCACCGGCAGCATAACATTCTCGAAACGATGGACATATAGCGAGAGTCATTCCTCGCGAAGTGACGACAGACAGAACGGCATCCTTCGATCGTGAATAGGGCGGATACGAATCGAGGAGGCGTGCCTCAGCGGCGAGGGAAACCGCTGTCGCTGAACACATGTCAGGTCGACATTCGATAGAGGAATTCAATGGACCAGCGAGTAGACTCGAAATTTGAGAATTTTCAACTCACCACCTCCCCTTGGGCTAATCCGACACCCGCGGGTCTGGTCGGCCTGGCCGTAGCCTGTTTCTGCTTTTTCGCCCTGTTGAGCGGCCATGTCACAAAGGAAGCCATGCCGTTGCTGGGCCTGTGGCTGTTGGGCGGTTTCATCATCCAGTTCACCGTCGCGATCCTGGACTACAAGTCGAACAATTCGACCGGCGGAAACACATTCCTGTTCTTTGCGGCCTTCTTCATGTTCGTCGGCGGCGTCGAGATGCTGATGAAGTACGACATGATCGTGCGGCAGGTGCCCTTCGACGCGCGAATCGATGGATGGGCGTGGGTTGTCCTCACCCTCGTTCTCTGGCTGTGGACACCCGCCTTCCTCAAGAACACGGCGTTGCTTTTTGCCATTGTGGCGCTGCTCGACGTGGCCCTGCCCTTCGTGGCGTTGATGGATCTCGGCCTGATCGGGAAGTCCAACGCCTACATCCCCGCCTGGGCCTTGCTTGGCGCCGGCATCGTCGGGATTTATCTCAGCGGCGCTCTGGTGGTGAACACGGCTTTCGGCAGGCAGGTCTTGCCGTTGCCGGGGCCGCTCGTTGAATAACAGAATGCTCGTCGCCTCGTCGCGACGGCCTCCCTATGACAGAGCGCCGGGCAACCGTCCGGCGCTTTCGCTTCTAGGCGATCCTGTCATCGGACGGCGGCGGCGGTCTCCTCGCGCCACGCTTGCGCCTCGCCTTCCGCCTTCTTGCGCTCGTCGGGTTTCAGCGACATTACGAACAGGTCCATCCTGAAATCGCTCTGCCCGGCTGCCCGCGCCAGCAGATGCCACTTCGACGCGGCGATTCGGTCCTTCTCGATGCCGAATCCGGCGGAATAGGCGCGCGCGAGGCGATTTTGCGCGATAGGGTTGCCGCGCTCGGCCGCAACCCTCAACAGCTTCACCGCACCCGCCTCGTCCTTCGGCACGCCTTTGCCATTTCCGAGCATGATTGCGTATTCGACCTGCGCTTCGAGGTTCCCCAGTTCGGCCGCCTTCGCCATCAACTGAGCTGCCTTTGCCTCGTCCTTCGCGACGCCGTCCCCATGGCGAAGGAGCGTCGCGAGGTCGTATGCTGCCTGCGCGTGGTCCTTTTCCGCGGCAACGGCGAGCCAGTATGCGGCCCGCCCCATGTCCTGCGGCCGCGCGAAGCCCTCCACATAAACCTGCGCGAGATTATAGGCAGCGACAGTGTGGCCCTGCTGCGCGGCGGCCTCGAAAAAGTCCGCCGCCTTTCGGCGATCCTTCTTGAGCCCTCGCCCCTCCGCCAGCATCAACCCCAGACGGAACTGCGCGTGCATGTCTCCCGCGACCGCGCCCTTGGTGAACCATTCGGCCGCCTTCTTCAGATCCTGATGGACGCCAAGGCCTTGCTCGTAAAGCTCGCCGATGAGCGTGTTCGCCTGCGGTTCGCCACGTTGTGCCGCCGCACTCGCGAGCCGATAAGCCTCCTCATAATTCCCGGCCTCGAAAGCCGCATAAGCCGGATCGCCGGGGTCCGATGGCGCTTCGCTCGTCGACCAGCCGCCTTTGGATGCAGACTGCGCTTTTGGAGCGGCGTTGCAGTCGGCCGAAAAGGCTCCGGTAAGGAGAGCCGTAAAGACGAAGGCAAGAACTCGCATGCTTTTCACAGAAGCAAAACCCCGAAGACATCGCCTGCGCGATGGATTGCCCGTCAGGCCGAACCGGGAGGCAAGTCCGCACCGGAGGCTAGGTCTGGCTTTGCAAGCCGAACTCTGTTGCGAAAATAAGGCTTTCGCCCGCTGTCTCCGTTTCTTCGACAAGAAGAAAGTCGGGCCGTGCATCGAGGACGCGAGCGCGATCGGGTTTCTTCGCTCCGACGACGAGCGCGACGGGTATTTCCGCGACCTCATCCCACCAGGCCGAGACATCGACGGCGGCGTCAAGATCGGTGGCGGCGTCGAAGGCGAGGAAATCGACGCCAGCTTCCGCCGCTTCCATCGCCGCGTGACGGCTCACCCCGCACCCCGCGCCTAGGATCGCCTCGGCGCCGAGCGCCTTTCTTGCGCCGGCAAAATCCGCCGCTTCCGATGACGGGAACCAGACGCCGCTGGCTCCGGCACGCGCAGCTTCACGGACCTCGCCCGCGACGAGCACGGCGAGTTCGAGCGGTGCCGCCGCCTTTACCAGCGCTGCGTTCTCTCGCGACGGGTGAATGATCAGAGCAGCGGGACGGAAACTTGCCACGAGTTCCGAAAGGCGCGCCGCCCACTCCGTTTCCAGAGCGGGCGGGATGGCAACGATAAGCCCGCAAGGCTTTTCGTTCATGGTGTCATCGCTTTCTCCAGAGCCCGTTCCGATCCGACTGTCTCGCAATCGGATCGGCAAGAGGGTCTCTTCCTGAAGTTCAGAGGCGGATCTTCCTTTGATGGGATCAAAGGCGCGCTCCGTCTCTCTGCCTTGGCGAGCGTCGTTCTGGAAAACCGCTTAGCGCGCTTTTCCGTACGGACTCTAAAGCAGCTTGCCGATGGCGACGGCCGTGTCGACCATGCGGTTGGAGAAGCCCCACTCGTTGTCGTACCACGACAGCACGCGCACGAGCTTGTTGTTCACGATCTGCGTCTGCGTCAGATCGAAGGTGGACGAGTTCGGGTTGTGGTTGAAGTCGACGGAAACGAGTTCCTCGCTCGTCACGCCGAGCACGCCCTTCAGTTCCTCTTGCGAGGCGCGTTCGATGGCGTGGTTGATTTCCTCGACGCTCGTCTCACGACCGGGGATGAAGACGAGGTCGACGCACGACACGTTCGGCGTCGGCACGCGCACCGAAGTGCCGTCGAGCTTTCCCGCCAGTTCCGGCAGCACGAGACCGATCGCCTTCGCGGCGCCCGTCGTGGTCGGGATGATCGAGAGAGCGGCGGCACGGGCGCGGCGCAAATCCTTGTGGGGCAGGTCGAGAATGCGCTGGTCGTTCGTGTAGGCGTGGATGGTCGTCATGTAGCCCTGGTTGAGGCCGCACAGATCGTTGATGACCTTGACCACCGGCGCGAGACAGTTCGTGGTGCAAGACGCATTCGAGATGATCTCGTGCTTGGGCTCAAGCTGCTTGTGGTTGACGCCGTAGACGACCGTGAGATCCGCGCCTTTCGACGGCGCCGAGACGAGCACCTTCTTGGCGCCCGAACGAAGATGGATCGCCGCCTTGTCGCGGTCGGAGAACACGCCCGTGCATTCCATCACGAGATCGACGCCGAGGTCGCCCCACGCAAGCTTCGACGGATCGCGCTCGGCCAGAACCTTGATCGGGCCGTAGCCGACGTCGATGCCGTCGCCGGTAACGTTAACCTCGCCCGGAAACTTGCCGTGAACGGAGTCATATTTAAGCAGATGCGCGTTCGTCTTCACGTCGGTCAGATCGTTGATCGCGACGATCTGGACGTCCTGACGCTTGTATTCGGAAATGGCCCTGAGAACGTTTCGACCGATACGGCCAAAGCCGTTGATAGCTACCCTGACAGTCATTGTGTGTTTTTTCCGCTGGAAACGAGATTCGCAATCTTTTGCATCTGTTGCGCGCGCGCAACCTTGATCGCTAAAGCCGGGGAACGCAAGAGGCAAACGATTTTGCCCTCCGTTAAAGATTTTTTCTTGCGCGGAAACAGAGCAATCATCCGCGATGCGTCGCCCACGATCACTATCGGATGCGCTTTCTTGAATAATCGCGCAAAAGTTGCAATGAGCAAATTGATTTCCTCCAATTACTGCTGACCTAAAAGGCCAGAAAAAGCTGACGTTAACCAATCGCTGCTATGAAAAAAGCAGAAAAAAATGTGCGCGTTGACCCGTTAACCTTCCTTTAAGGAAACGTCATGCCCAGCCAATACCTCAATTACATGCTCGGGGCCTTGAGCTTCGGGCTGTTCGTCGCTTTTGTCGCCAGCACAGCCGAGAAGCATGACCTTCTTCAGGCCAATCTCGCAATGTCGAGCCAGCTCATCGAGGCGAAGGACAAGGCGAATACGCTCCGCGACAAGTACGCTGTCGAGGTCCGCGCCCGCGAATTCGCCGAAGCGGCCCGCGATATAGCCGAGGCCGCCGAGAAAGACGCGCGCGGCGAAGTCGGGATGCTCAAGGCGAAGCTCGACGAGGCGAACGCGGCGAAGGAAACGGCGGAATTCGCGCTTATCGGCACCCAGGAACTTGTGTCGGACCTGCTGGGTCGGCCGGCTGTCGCGTCGGCACGTCTGGCGCCTCCCGCCGCACTCGATGCCACGAAGGCCACCCCCGATTCGCCCCCGCAGGCGACGCCGCTGCCGTCGGCTGAAACGGCCAAGCCTTCCGAGGCGTCGCTGCCCGGCGGCGTGCTTCTCATTATCGGCGCGCTTGGCGCGCTGGGGTTTGGCCTGACGCGCTTCGGACGTTTTGTTCGCTGAGGCGAGGGACAAACGGCTTCGTCACCCTTTTCGACAAGGGCGGGGAGCCTTCGGGCTCCTTCCTTATTTGACGGCTTCCTTATTTGACGGCCTATTTTTTGCCGCCCCCCCCTGGTCCGAACCGCAAGCGCTCCGTCGGCGCTTGCCTTCCCGGGCGCGCGGTCTACCATCTCCAACGCCTGTATCCCTGCGTCCGCGTCATCGGAGAGACTATGAGAGCAAGATCCGTCGTCGCCGTCGCCCTGGCCGCGGTGCCCATCGCCATTATCGCCGTATTCCTGATCGCGGGTCCGGAGCGGATCTGGTCGCTCGCCGGTCCTGCCGACCAGGGGCCGGTGGATTTCGAAACGCTGAGCCGCCGCGATACACCGAATGACTCGCTCGCCTGCCCGCCCGGCGCATGCAAAGCGCGCAGCGATATCAGGCCGCCGGTCTTCGCGGTCGGCGCGCACGAATTGAGGAAGGCTTTCGCGAGGGCTGTCGCTTCCGAGCCGAACCTCGAACTCGTCGATGTCGACGAAGGCAAGCTCAGCGCGCGATATGTGCAGCGCTCCCCCTTCTGGCGTTTTCCCGACACCATCGAAGTGCGCTTCGTCGATGTGGAGGATGGCCGATCGACGATTGTGATCTACAGCCGCTCGCTCCTTGGCCGGGGCGACTGGGGCGTGAACAAGGCGCGAATTCAGCGCTGGCTCGACAAGCTGGCAAAGGTCGCGCCCGTGGTGCAGATCGCTTGAGCCTCATAAAGCCGCGCTTCCGCCCGAAGAGACGTTTGCACCCCGGGCGTTCCTTGTTAATGTCCGCGTTCATCTCCAGACGATACGAGCTTGGCAAAGACATGACGGGACACGCCCCCTCGAACCTTCAATTTCCCCACCATCTCGTCGCGTCTCTCATCGAGGAAGCGCTTGCGGAAGATCTCGGCCTCGCTGGCGACATCACGACCAACGCCATCATTGAGGCGGACCACATCTCGGAGGCCGTCCTCGCTCTTCGCGAAGACGGGTGCATCGCGGGCCTTCCGCTCGCCGAAGCGGCATTCCGCGCGATCGATCCCGGCATTGTCTTCGAAGCGGAGCTTCGCGATGGCGAAAGCGCCCATGCCGGAAGCGCCATCGCCCGCGTGTCGGGCAGCACGCGCGCCATCCTCTCCGCCGAACGCGTGGCGCTGAACCTCGTGCAGCATCTCTCCGGCGTCGCCACAGCAACGCGCCACTTCGTGGAAGCCGTTCACGGCACGCATGCCCGCATCGTCTGCACCCGGAAGACGACGCCCGGCCTTCGCGCCTTCGAGAAATACGCCGTGCGCGCCGGCGGCGGACACAATCACCGCTTCGGCCTCTTCGACGCAGTCCTCATCAAGGACAACCACATCGCGGCGGCGGGTAGCGTTTCGGCGGCGATCGAACGCGCACGGACAGCCAACGGCCACATGGTGAAGATCGAGGTGGAGGTCGACACGCTGACGCAACTCGAAGAAGCCCTTCAGCATGATGTCGACGCGGTCCTCCTCGACAACATGGCCGTGCCGGAACTCAAGAACGCGGTCGCTCGCGCCAAAGCCGCGAAGCCGGGCATCCTGTGCGAGGCGTCCGGAGGCGTGCGGCTCGTTACCGTGCGCGCCATCGCCGAGACGGGCGTGGACATGATTTCCGTCGGCGCCCTGACGCATTCGGTGAAGGCGCTGGATATCGGCCTCGACTTCTAAAAAAGGGAAGCGAAAACAGGGAATTGAATCGCGCGAGCGTATCCAGATGCAAACGCAAGCCATGCAATATATGCATGGCACCCCGCTACTTTCGGCGAGAGACTTAAAGCCAATTGGACCGTCGCGGTCGAAGCAGTAACGTGCGCTGGTCGACCATCAACACCACTGATTTGCGACGTGTCATACAACGCCAGACGCTTTCTTCACACGCTCTTTGAAACGGCTGTCGCAGTGGCGCAGCCGGGCCGTTGTCTGCCGCATCATTTTCCTGAATGCCCGACCGACGGCAAGATCGTCATCATCGCCTGCGGCAAGGCGGCGGCTGGTATGGCGCGTATCGCTGAAGACCACTTTTCGCGGATCTGTCCGTCGCATGCCCTGACAGGCGTTGCCATCACCCGGCATGGCGAGAAGTCCGAACCCTTGAAAAAGCTGAAGCTGATCGAGGCGGCCCACCCGATCCCGGACGAGAGCAGCGTCTTCGCCGCCGCAGAGGCGATCAAGGCCGCGCATTCGGCGAAGGCGGGCGACCTCATCCTCACCCTGATTTCGGGCGGCGCCTCGGCGCTCCTCGTCGCGCCCGCCGGCAAGATCACGCTGGCCGAGAAGCAGGACTTGACCCGCACGCTTCTCAAATGCGGGGCGCGCATCCATGAAATCAACTGCGTCAGGAAGCATATTTCGCGCATCAAGGGCGGACGCCTCGCCGCCTGCGCCTCGCCTTCGGCGATCCTCGTCACGCTCGCCATATCGGATGTGCCGGGCGACGAGCCGCAGACCATCGCTTCGGGCCTCACATGCCCCGACACAACGACGCTCGCCGATGCGCGGCGCATTCTGGCGAAATACGGCATCGCGGCGCCGCGTTCGGTCGTCGAAGCGCTCAACGATCCCGTGAACGAAACACCGAAGCCGGGGCACGCGATCTTCGCCAATGCGCGTTACGAACTCGTCGCCACCGGCCGCGATTCGCTTCAGGCGGCGGGCGAAGTGGCGCGCGGCCAAGGCTTCGAGGTGATCATGCTGGGCGACTCGCTCGAAGGCGAGGCCCGCGACGTGGCCGAGATGCACGCACGTCTGGCCCGGCGCTGCCTTTCGGACGGGCGGCGCGTCGTGATCCTCTCGGGCGGCGAACTCACCGTGACCGTGCGCGGCAACGGCAGGGGCGGCCCCAACCAGGAATATGCGCTCGCCCTCGCCGCCGCCCTCAACGGCGAGCAAGGCATAGCCGCGTTCGCGGGCGACACCGACGGCATCGACGGCGGCACCGGCGATTGCGCGAACGATCCCGCGGGCGCGATCGTCGATCCCGGCACCGCGAGGCGCGCGGCGGCGCTCAATCTCCTTCCAGCCACATTTCTCGCCAATAACGACGCTACCGGCTTTTTCCGGCTCACAAACGATCTCGTTGTCTGCGGCCCCACGGGAACAAATGTGAATGACTTCCGGGCTATTGTTGTCGACAGCTCAATCAGAGATTAGTGTGAGCCAGCGACTCACGTGATTCCTGGAACACACGGATGATCTTGCAACGGCTTCCCATATCGTCAAGGCTGGCTCGCATGACGGCCTTGGCGGGCGCTTTTTGCATCGGGCTGGCCCTGCCGGCTCCGGCGAATGCCGAACTCAAGCTTTGCAACAGCACGTCCAGCCGCATCGGCGTCGCCATCGGCTACAAGGACAAGGACGGCTGGGTCAGCGAAGGCTGGTGGAACGTCGACAGTCAGTCTTGCGCCCTTCTCATCCAGGACAGGCTCCGCGCGCGCTTCTATTATGTCTACGCCTTCGACTACGACAAGGGTGGCGAGTGGGGCGGCGCCATCGCCATGTGCACCAACGACGTCGAATTCACCATCAAGGGCATCGATAATTGTGACGGGCGCGGCTTCAAGAAAAGCGGGTTCTTTGAAGTCGACACGCAGGAGCAGACGGACTGGACGGTAAAGCTCACCGATCAATCCGAAACGGCGCCTGCCGCGCCGATGGATACGAGCGGCGTGCCGCCCGCCGCCGATGCTCCCGCGCAAGCCGCAGCAGCCACCGCGCCGGGAACACGCCGCCGATGAAAAGAAAACGCCGCGTCAAGATCATAGCCACCCTTGGACCGTCGACCAGCACACCGGAGCAACTCGAACGGCTTGTCGTGGCCGGCGCGGATGTCTTTCGGATCAACATGAGCCACTCCGGCCATGACGACATGCGCGCCTACGTCGCCGCGCTGCGTGAACTCGAAAAGAAATACGGCCCCATCGCGATTCTCGCCGACCTTCAGGGACCGAAGCTTCGCATCAGTTCCATCGCGGAAGGCAGCATCCAGCTCGAACGCGGTCAGACCATCATCTTCGATGCGAATCACACGCCGGGTACCGTGGATCGCGTGGGCCTTCTGCACCCCGAAATCTACGCGGCGGCCGAGCCGGGCCATACCCTTCTCATCGACGACGGCAAGCTTCACATGCGCGTTCTCGAAGCGCGCCCGGGGCGCATCGTCGCCGAAGCGATCACCGCCGGCGTGCTGTCGAGCCGCAAGGGCGTGAACCTGCCCGACGCCATCCTGCCGCTCGCATCGATGACGCCCAAGGACCGCAAGGATTGCGAAGCGGCTCTCGAAGCGGGCGTGGACTGGATCGCCATTTCCTTCGTTCAGCGTGTCCATGACGTGCGCGACGTGCGCGCCATCGTGGGTGATCGCGCAGCCATCATGGCGAAGATCGAGCGCCGCTCCGCCATCGCCGAAATCGACGACATCCTGCGCGAGAGCGACGGCGTGATGGTCGCACGCGGCGACCTCGGGGTGGAGATGCCGCTTGAACAGGTGCCGGGACTTCAGAAGCAGCTCTTGCGCGCGGGGCGCGATCTCGGCAAGCCGGTCGTCGTCGCAACGCAGATGCTCGAAAGCATGACGTCGTCTCCCGTCCCCACGCGCGCCGAGGTTTCCGACGTCGCGACCGCCGTTTTCGAAGGCGCTGACGCCGTGATGCTGTCCGCTGAATCCGCGACCGGCGCCTACCCGGTCGAGGCCGTGGCCACCATGGACCGCGTTGCGCGCGAAGTGGAAAAGGATGTGAATTACGAAAGCATCCTGCATTTTCGCGGGACCCCGTCCGACAAGACCGCCGCCGACGCCATCAGCGCGGCCGCTGCGTCCATTGCGGAGACGCTGAAGCTGAAGGCGATTTTCTGTTACACCGCGACGGGCAAGACAGGCCTTCGCGTCGCACGGCAGCGACCGGCCCAGCCGATCGTTGTGCTAACGCCCGTGATCGAAACCGCGCGGAGGCTCAACCTCGTCTGGGGGCTGCACTGCGTGCAGACGTCAGACCCCGCAAACACGGGCGAGATGGTGCGCGGTGCCGAGGAAGTTGCGCGCGGATCCGGCTATGCCGACGACGGCGACCGCGTCATCGTCTGCGCGGGCGTGCCGTTCAAGCGGCCCGGCAGCACGAACATGCTTCGCATCTTCACCATCGGCGAAGACAGCGGCAGACCGCACTGAAAAAGTGCGGCACCTGCATGCCCGCCGCCGGTCAGACAGCGGGCATCGCAACGTCAGAGCACCGTAAGCTTCTGCAGGTTCACGAGTTCGGCGATCCCCTTCTTCGCGAGCGCGGTCAGCTCGGCCATGCGTTCCTCGGAGAACGCGCCCTTCTCCGCCGTCGCCTGAATTTCGACGATCTGCCCCTTGCCGGTGAAGACGAAATTCGCGTCCGCCTCCGCATCCGAATCCTCGGGATAATCGAGATCGAGAACCGCTTCCCCCTTGTAGATGCCGCAGGAGACCGCCGCGACGTTGTCTTTCATGGGCTCGCCGCGCAGCATGTCGCGTGCGCGCATCCACTGGAAGCAATCATGCAGCGCGACCCAGGCGCCGGTGATCGACGCGGTGCGCGTGCCGCCGTCCGCCTGCAAGACGTCGCAGTCGACCATGATCTGGCGTTCGCCGAGCGCCTGAAGATCGACCACGGCGCGGAGCGACCGCCCGATCAGACGCTGGATTTCCTGGCTGCGGCCGGACTGATGGCCGGTCGTCGCCTCGCGGCGCGTGCGGTCGGAGGTTGCGCGCGGCAGCATGCCGTATTCGGCCGTGATCCAGCCCCGTCCCTGCCCTTTCAGCCACGGCGGCACGCGGTCTTCGAGGCTCGCCGTGCAAAGCACATGCGTGTTGCCGAACTTGATGAGGCACGATCCTTCCGCGTGATGCGAAAAGGCGCGCTGGAAACTCACGGGGCGAAGGTCGCCGGCCTGCCGTTTCGAGGGGCGCATGCAATTTCTTTCTTTTCGGGCGCGCTGCTTGCGCGAGGCCCTTTTATAAGTCTCACCTTACCGCAGCCGGACGGTTTATTCCGGCTCGATTGTGAAGTTGGGCATCCTTTTCGAACGCCGTAGCGGACAGTAGGCCAGCGTTTTTCGGGTATCAACGGCTTTTGGCCGCCCCCGCGTCGCTTTGATCCTTCGCCAAATGCCGCAGACGCACGCCAAGGCTGAAAGGGAGCGAAGTTGCTCGGTTCGCGGTTCTTGTCCCGTAAGTGCTCATAATGTCCCTTTATCTTTGCGGATCGAAAAGGCCGACGACGAAGCTGTCGACCGTGCGTGCGACTGCCTCCTGAACGGCGGTCCAATCCTCGAAATGGTCCATGCTGAAGGAGTACTCGATATCGATTGCCCGATGTGTCGGCGAGTTCATGTAAGCTGTGCAGCTTGGGGAGGGGTCATCGGGCCAGCAATGGGCGAAGTGCAGATATGCGCCCTCCGGCGATTTGCGGATGTAATAGAGTTCCCGCTTGCCGTTGGGTAAGCGCTCTTCGTAGACCTCCTCGAAGGGGACGTGCCCTTCGAGCTTGGTGTAGGTGAAGTCGGGGTCCTTCGCGAGGCGCTGCATGTCGCCTTGCAGTCCAAGCCAGCCTACATGGGCTGCGCCCAACAGGTATAAGCCTTCATTTCTGATCAGCAGGAGGATCCCTCCATTGCAGTAGCCGGAGCATTCTCTCCGTTCGCGATTGGCGGGATTGAGCGAGCCTGTCATCTCCGGATACCAGACCGTGAAAAACGTCCCGTATTTGTGCACGGGTCTCGAGGCTTTCCCGACGAACTCATAAGGAATTCGGAGGTATAGAATAGGAGCGTTTGGGTAGGTGCCGTTATAGAGAAGGTAATCCGATTTTCCGCGCTGGGTCTGAAGCGGGAAATTTTTCGCCGGGTTTTGCGGGCCGACGCGATCCGCTTCGATCTCGATCGGAAAGAGCAGCCTGTGGAGCGACGGCGGCAGCGTGTCGGTGTCGACGCGCGACAGCGACCATGCCGCTATGGCCGCCAAAAGGAACAGGGCGAGTTTTTTCATAGGTCCCCACGAATGAAATATAAAATTAACTATTTTTTTAACCATAGTCCCATGCGAAGGTCATCCCCGGCGTTTGCCGGGGATCGTTAATACCTTCCTTTTTGACGCTTACACCGCGTCCCGTGCTTTGGTAAGCGCGGGCCTCAGACCGTTCAAGCTGCCTCTCCGATGGCGGGTGGAAGCGGGCTTCATCAGCCGCAGCATTCACGGATCGGAATTGTTGAGGAAGCGATCCATCCGATGCATGCGCTCGTGCAGAATCTTTACCGTGCCGATGTCGCCATTCGTCGGCCTACTTTCGAACGGTCAAACAATTTCTTTTCTACCCGCTCTTCCGGCGTTCGTTAACAGGCGCGCAATTTGCGCCAGCGCCGTCAATCGTCCTGAGCACTTCCGAAACGCGTCTTTTGCTTCCGAGTTTTCGGCCCACGAGCGAGGCGCAGCGGCGCCGCACAAAGCCGCGTCTAGCCGAACCACCACCACCAGTTCACGACGAGCACGAAGGTGACAAGGATCAGCGCGAGGATGATCAGCGTCTGGATATGAGCGGCGACCCAGTTGCGCCATGTCTCCGGCGCTTCGCCCGCCTCCTGCCCCATCGAGCCGAGGATCAGAAGCCCGAGAACCCCGAGAATGTAAATTCCCGCCGGATATTGTTTGCATTGCCCGCAGGACCAGCTGTCGAGCCACATCAGCCCGATAAGCGTGCCCGCGACCAGAAATGTGATGAAAGCCAGCACGCCGAGGCTGATGATAATTACAAAACGCGTGATATCAGCACACGTCATGCCTCCCACTCCCTTTGACGCAACGGTACTCTCGGTCTCAGCGCCTGCCATGCCCAGCGCCTCCCTCCACGCAACGAGACGATTTTCGTAAAAATAGCAGGGCAGCGTTAATCATGCGTTTCATGCGGATCGCGCAAGCGGCAGCGGGCGCCGCTGGCACTACGGCTAGTCGCCCCAACTGTTGCTGCTTGAAGAGCTTGTGGCCGACGCGCCACAGCTTGCGCGGAACATGCCGAATTGCGGCATTTGCGTGATTGCGGCGCAAGCTTCATGCAAGCTATGCCTTAAGCCGATGGTCCTCCGATGAGGATAATAGGGAACGCGGTGAGGGACGACGTCCGTAATCCGCGGCTGCCCCCGCAACTGTAAGCGGCGAGCGATGCGCCAAAGGCCACTGGGAAACCGGGAAGGCGGCGTGGAGTTTTGACCCGTGAGCCAGGAGACCTGCCATCAGCCGTGGTCACGCGCGAACACGTCGGGCGGGGTGTCCTGATGGGGGCTTGGAATCCGCTCAACGCGGCGTTCCTGACTTTGGTTCGTGGTGACGTGTCACGTTCCACGAGGCCCAATATGCCGGCTCTATACCCGCGCGCCCGCTCCTGTGTCGCTTTCGTCAGCCTTGTCGCATTTGCCGCGAATGCGCAGGCGCAAACCGCCGCCCGTTCCGATACCCTGCCGCCCGTCGTCGTGAAAAAAGACGGGGCCGAAAAGCAGAAGAAGAAAGCCTCCGCTCCGAAGAAAAAGAAGGAGGCGCCGGCCGTTGCGCACGGTGCCGCCGAACCCGCGCCGGATGCCATTCCCGGCGAGCCGTCGAAAGACGTGATCTATTCCGCGAACCGCGTCGCAACCGACATCACCAAGGTCGGCTCCGCGGTGACGGTCATCACGCGCGACGAGATCGAGGCGCAGTCGCGCACCTATGTGCAGGATTACCTCGCGCAGGTGCCGGGCGTTTCCGTGGCGCAGACGGGGCCGGCCAGCACGACGTCATATTTCATTTGGGGCGCGGCTTCCAAATATGTGAAGGTCCAGGTGGATGGATTGGACATCGCCGATCCAACCGGAACGCAGGTCACGACGGCGCTTGAAACTATCCTCGCGACCGATGTCGAGCGCATCGAGGTGCTGAAGGGGTCGCAGAGCTTGCTTTACGGCGGTCAGGCGGTCGGCGGCGTCATAACGATCGACACAGCGCGCCCCGTTCTCGGCGCTTCGATGACGGCTTCCGGCGAAACAGGTTCCTACAACACCCAGCGCGGCACGGCGAGTGCGGCCTACGGTACGGATCGCGGTTATGCGCGTTTCACCGTGCAGAGCGTAAGAAGCGACGGCTATTCCGCTCTGGCGATTGGAAATGAAGACGATGGCTACCGAAACCTGACCTTCAGCGGCACCGGCGAGTACAAGCTTTCCAGCGATGTGAAAGTCTTTTTCGCCGCGCGCGCTCTGGAGGAGAGGCACAGCTACGATAGCACCTACGATAATTGGGATTTGGCGACAGACGGTTGGCCCGGCACGCGGGGTGTAACCAGCCAGCAGGCCGGGCGCGTGGGCACGGAAGTTAAACTTTTCGATGGCGCCTTCGTCAACACGGTTTCGATTCAAGGCATGAAGTTTGATCGCGATCAGTGGGGGTGGTCCGCTGGTTCAGCCGTCAACGACTCCTACACGGGCGATCGCTGGAAGGTCGACTATCTCGGCACGGCGAAAATAACGAAATGGGCGACCGTGACTGCGGGCGCCGACTACATGGAAGAAACCGCTGAGACCGGCGCTTACTCCCAGCACGGAATTGACCTGACGGGTGTATTTGCTCAGCTTTCGGTGGAGCCGCTGAAAGGGCTGACGATTACCGGCGGCGGCCGCAACGATGAACACAGCACCTTCGGTGACTTCCAGACCTACCGATTCACTGCGGCGTACTTCTATGAACCGACTCAGACAAAACTGCGCGCGAGCACCGGCACCGGCTTCCGTGCGCCGAGCCTTTATGAACTCTACGCAAACAACGAGTGGGTTTCCGGGAACACCGAGCTTAAGCCCGAGGAAAGCGAAAGCTGGGACGTAGGTTTCGATCAGTGGTTCGACAACAAGCGCTTTCGTTTAAGCGGTACGTATTTCCAGGTCGACACCACGAACGAAATTGGCGGTGGTTATGACGCCAACTGGAAGTGGGTCTACCAGCAGATCCCCGGCACGACACATCGCGAGGGCGTGGAGTTTTCCGGCGCTGCAGTTGTGAGCCCGTGGCTCACGCTGTCGGCGGGCTACACCTATGTCGATGCAAGGGCGGAGGATGGCTCGCGTCTCGTCCGCATCCCGCGCAGCAGCATCACGCTCGGCGCCGACGCGCTGCTGTTCGACACGGTGAAGGCGAACGTCACCACGCGTTTCGCTCTCGATACGATCGACTCGAGCAATTACCAACTGGAAGACTATGTGCTTTTGAACGCGAAGTTCAGCTACGACATTCGCCCCGGTTTCACCGCTTACGTCCGGGGCGAAAATCTGCTCGACGAGAAGTACGAAACGGTGCGCGGCTACAACACGCCCGGCCTGTCGGTCTATGGCGGCGTCACCTTCAACGTCGACGCCAACACCTATGCGTCGCTGAAATAGGGTCGGCCGCAGCCGACGCGGGGCGGGACGCGTTCCGCAGCGGCGAAGCTGAACGAGCGGCCGAGCCTCTTCGCACCGATGAGATGCGAAGAAGCTCGGTCTCGCCGCCATCGCATGTTGCCCCGCGACGGCGCATTTGTTATCCATCGACGTTGAAGGCTGGCGCGCTCGACGTTCCGCATGCATCGGCGCGCGAGACGTCAAGGCAAGCGAGCGGGCCGCGCCTGCGGAGGGGTGCTAGAGTGGTTTAATAGACCGGTCTTGAAAACCGGCGTGCGGGCAACCGTACCGTGGGTTCGAATCCCACCCCCTCCGCCAAGTTCTTGCCGCAAAAGTTTCCGTAAGCACCTATTCCAATTCACTGTTTTGCCGTAGAGCTAATTACTTCATACTTGTTTCGCCCGGATGTGCTATACATTTTGATGCACAATTTGGGAGAGGCGCGGCTGTGAAAGACACAACCATTTTCAAGCGGGCCGATACGTGGCAACTCCGCCGCCGCGTGCCCGCGCGCTATGCCCCCGTCGAAGAGCGCAAGGTGATCTGGCTCAGCCTTCACACCGATTCGGAAAGCGTGGCGCGCCGCAAGGCCGCTGCTGCATGGGTGCAACTCGAAGAGGCTTGGGAGGCCCGTCTCGCGGGCGACACGAACGATGCGGAGAAGCGTTACGCGGCGGCCCTGAACCTTTGCGGAATGCGCGGCTTTCGCTACCTGCCTGCCGAAAAGATCGCGGCCTTGCCGGAGGAAGAGCGCATCCGGCGCGTCGAAGCCGTCGCTTCCGGCAAGCCGGAACGCTTTGAAGCGGCGGCTTTGCTCGGCGGCATAGCGAACCCGCCGCTCACGGTGACGCGGGCGCTCGATCTCTATTGGACGCTTGCCAGGGATCGAACATTGGGCAAGAGCGAGGACCAGCTTCGCCGCTGGCGCAACCCGCGCATGAAGGCCGTAAAGAACTTCACCCATGTGATCGGCGCGAAGCCACTCGCCGAAATCACCGCCGACGATGTGCTTAACTTCCGTGAATGGTGGATCGAGAAGATTGAGGCCGAAGACCTGTCGCCCAGCAGCGCGAACAAGGATTTTACCCATCTCGCGGACATGGTGCGCACGCTCAACCGCATGAAGCGGCTCGGCTTGCCGGACCTGTTTCGTGGCGTGGCGCTCAAGGAAGGCGCCAAGCGCACCAGGCCTCCGTTCTCGACCGAATGGATAAGGATGCGGCTCCTCGCTCCCGGAGCGCTGGACGGCCTCAACACCGAAGCCCGCTGCATTGTGTTGGGCATGGTCAACACCGGCTACCGGCCAAGCGAGGCGGCAGGATTGCTGCCGGACCATATCCGGCTCGAAGGTCCGATCCCCTTCATCTCGATCGAACCTGTAGGGCGGCAACTCAAGAACGAGACGAGCAAGCGTATCATCCCGCTCGCGGGCGTGTCGCTCGAAGCGTTCCGGGAGTGCAAACAAGGCTTTCCACGTTATCGAAATTCCAGTGCGACGCTGAGCGCAACGGTGAACTCATATCTTCGGGAGAACGGTTTGCTCGAAACGGAAGATCACAGCCTCTATTCCCTTCGCCATTCTTTCGAGGATCGGTTAATCGCCACGCACGCGGACGAGCGCATTCGGCGCGACCTGTTTGGGCACGCCTATAACCGCGAGCGCTACGGCAAGGGCGGAAGCCTCGAACGCTTGCGCGAAACGATTTTGGCGGCAGCGCTCTGAGCGACTTCGCGGGCGCGCTCCCACGCCTTCGCCTTTTCCATGTCGCGCTCGAAGGCCATGAAGACGGGCAAGAGCGCGGGGTTTTGGGCGGCGAGCCGTGCAACCTTCGCGTGGGCCGCCTTCAGGCGCTCGATGTCCTTGAGGGTTCGCATGGTTCACACTCCCACGTTGCGGGCGAACCGTCCGAACTCGTCACGGCGTAACGCTCCAGATACCCCAGACATGTTGCAGCTTGCAGCCTTCCAAGCGCTGCGTGTGCGTTGCACGCGCCTCAGGCCCACGCCGAGCCCTCGACCTCTGTCAGCGCCGACAAATATTGGTGTCTCGTGGGAAGCGCGCCATTGTCCCTTTTTGGAAATGCCTAGGGCAGGGAGGAAAGGATGCAGAGAGACATGCGGCCTCATCGAACCTTCCTTTCAGGATTATAAACGGGGCAATCAAAGATCAGTTCTCGCCCCGTGCGCACCTCGACGCCGAAGACTTTTGCGGTGAGGTCTGCGCCATGCGCCCGCGCAAAGGACGCAATCAGCTCATCCCAGTACAGCGCCTGGCCGGACGCCGTGGCCGGATAAGGGTGTCCGAACGCCGCCACAGCCGCCGCATGGATCCGTTCGAATTCGTTCGAAGAGCCGGGTTCTGGTACGTCGCTTGGCGGCTTGACGCGGGCTCTTCTCCTGGGCTTGCCGCGCACCGGGGGCTTGTGCCCTGCAGAAGCAACCGCGAGGGCATCCACGCCGATAGACTGAAGCCACAGCAATTCAGCCACCGGCCCAAGCGGCGAAGCCAGGTTCAGGCAAACGCGGCACAGCGGCAAGGCCCAGACTGGTTTTCGCGGAGGCATTCGGATTTTCAATGCGTGAAGGGCGATTGCCGGGTGCTTTCGGCACGCAACGCAGCCGCCTTCTGTCGGGGCTGGACAAGGCGGCGCTTGTCGCGCGCCTGCGGGCGAAACTCGCCCTTTGGAAGCAGAAACTCTGCCTATCATGCTGGCAACTCCAAGACACGGTACGAAGCAAGAAGCCAACTGCACTGATATGCTTGATGCTTGCCTGATATTGTCTAAAAAGCAAAAAATCAAAATCGTCTAAAAAAGGGCAATTATGGCAAGACTCGCCTCAAGCAAAGACGCTGTTTGAGATAGGGCGCGGCAAACAAGCTGGGGAAAAGTTTATCAGGCGTGCGCGGTCCTCGAGTGCGGCTCGGCTAGAGCCCGTTCCGATCCGATTGAATCGCAATCGGATCGGTAAAACGGTCTCTTCTCTTAAGTGTAGAGACGGATTCACCGATCGGGTTGGGTCAACCTGATCGGATCCGGCTCTAGAGGCGCGGCGGCAATGAGCCGGACATTCGGGCCAAGAACCAAAGGCGGGAGGGCGAGACAACCGGTGTTGATCGTGAGCTGCCGGGGCGGCACGAACAGTCGCAACAACAGAAACTGTTTCGGCGGACATCCGACGGCGACAGCGGCCAAGGAAACCGCCGCGGGCGTCTCGCCCTTATCGAGGCGGCGCAAGGTCAACAGATCGCCGGGGAAAATACCGCTGTCGGACAGAACGCGAGAGCGAACTTCGTAGACCTGGTGGGAGGGATCGGAGCCAGACCTCGCATGACTGCGATCAAGCGCGATCAGATCGTCATCGAGACCGCTCTGCCCCTCGGCCGCCAAAGCCGACGCCCACGCACGCGCAAGTCTCATAGGCCGCTTTTCCGCTTCGTTGCCTTGGACTTAGACTTCTTCATTTATATTGAAACTGCAATCTGAGATCCGATGCAGTTCAAAGAATGTGCGCGGACCTATTCAAAGAAGGACGCGGCCGATCACGGTCGCTTTTGCTCTAAGCCTATGAATGGGCATGGCATTTTGATCGTCGCTATTGGTAATCAAAAGGTGCGGCCCGATGTATTGCCGCAACAGCAAAACGCCTTCTGGGCAGTTATTGGTAAAGATTTGGGCGACCACCAGCTGGCCAAGCTCCAATTTCTGCAATCCCTTAGGGTCCATATCCGCGATAATCGGATCGCCCTCGGTGATGCCAAGCTCGCTCATCACGTTCGACAGAACCTTGAACATCTTTTGCGTCGACGATGTCAGCGCCTTTTCGATGGCCGAGCCTTTGGGCGGGATATAGGGCGCAAGGTCGGCCATGTAGCTCAAGCTCTGAACCGAAAGGATTTCGGTCACAGGCACGCCCAACGCGCCGGCGAGCGCCTCCATTTTGGAAAGATGCAGCCCCCGCGCGCCCGCCTCGACCCGCGACAAGTGGCTTTCCGAGATGCCGATTTTTTTCGCGAGATCGGTCAGCGACAGACCGCGTTCAAGTCTCAGTTGCCGGATGCGATTGATTGCCATGGAGGGCTTCTTGCCATCTTTCTTGGTGGCAATCCAGAGTTTGTCCAAAAAAAGACCTTGGCTGAGAATTGTCTAACAGGCAACAATCGGCAAGTCAAAGGTAAACCCTGTCAGGGAGGCGCGGGGCACGCATGAACTTGGCGACCAAATTCCAGAGCGTTTTGCAACTGACGGGACATACCCGCACGAGTTTCGCCAAGCGCGCAGGGGTCACGCCCGCGATGTTATCCAGGCTCATCCCCCAGGATGGGAGGGAGCCGGAGAGAAAAGCCACGCTCGCAACCCTGCTCCGGCTCATCTCGGCCTCCGAAGGCCTCCTCACCATCCAGGACTTCCGGGCGCACCGCGCCACGCGCGAAAGGCCCTTCCTGATCGAGACCGCCTGCCCGCTCTGCGGGCGCGCCATCGAGGGCGACGCGAAGCACCCCAAGTGCAGATCAGCCGGATGAGCGCGGCATTGCGATAGGCCCGAGCCAAGCGGCTCGCATTCCAGCAGGGAAGCAAAGGATGTCGCATGAAACGGGGATCGGGCGGCAAGACTAAGACGTGCGATGGCAACAGGTCGCCAGGCAAGACACCGGCTGATAAGACATCGTCAGGTAAGGCGTTATCAGGCCGATGGGAGTCCGTGAAAGCCGACCTTGCCGGCCGGGAGCTCGATATCCTGCGCTGGATCGGCATCGCCTGGCCACCGGCACGGCGTCAAACGCATATCCGCTGCCCCTTTCCGGGCCACGACGATAAGAACCCGTCCTGGCGATGGGACACGCGAAAGAAGGCCTGGTTCTGCAGCCAGTGCGGCGGTGGCGACGTCATTCATGCCGTCGAGCGCATGAAGGGACTGTCCTTCCTGGAAGCCCTCGATTTGATCGAAACGGAGCTTCTCGGCCGCGCTTACGAAGCGCCGAAGCAAGAGCGAAAAACACAGCGCAAAATCAGCGCGCAGCAGTCCGCTGAAAGCGCTTTGCAACACGGGACAGAGGCAGAAGCCGCTGACGATTTGTCCGATGCCCACGATGAAAGCGCCGATGCTGCTACCGGTGGGCCGACCGGGCGACCGGTCCTTGATGCAGCCGACGACGACATCGAGAGGATGCGCCAGCGCGCATTCCAGCTCTGGAGCGAGGCCAAAGCCGTCACCGGCACGCTTGCTCAGACCTATCTCGAGCAGCATCGCGGCATTGTGCTCGATTGGCCGCTCTTTCAAACGGCGATCCGCTTTCATCCCCGTCTTTGGTGCAGTGAGCGCGACGGATATTATCCAGCGATCCTGTTCCGGGTCTCGGACGCCTATGATGGCGAGTTCAAGACCCTTCACCGCCTCTATCTCGGCGAGGATGGCGGCAAGGCCAAGATCGCGAGCCCAAAAAAGGCCTATGGCGAGTATGGGGGCGGAGCCATCTGGTTTGGCACGCCGCAAGAAGGCGGCGAGCTTGTAAAAGCCGAAGGGCCTGAAAACGCGCTTGTCTGTTTCATGGCTGGCCGGCCCTTTGTTGCCTCCGCCATTAGCGGCGCCAATCTGAAAAACGTGGTGGCGCCGCCAAGTGTAAAAAGCGTGCTGATAGCCGGCGACCGGGGCCGCGGCGCCGGCAAGGGCAAGGCGGGCGAAGACTATGCCGAGGATGCGGCCAGCGCCGACCGCAAGAAGAAGCTCTCAGCCGCCATCACCTATCCGCCGGCGCGGCCGAAGCCGAACGGCAAATGGCAGGATTGGAATGACCTTCTCGTAAGCGATGGGCTCGATGCCGTGCGCGAAGCGCTGGCTCAAGCCGAGCCCTGGGAAGATCTGCCCTTCGGGTTTCGCTGGCAGGAGAACGGCCGAGGCCTCGAATTCTTGAACCGTATCGTGAAGGGTGAAGACGGCGCAGAGGACGAGGAGTGGGATTGGCTCTGCTCCGAGGTGAGGTTTCTCGCCACCACGCTCAACGCCGACAGCAAGGACTGGGGCCTCTATCTCGAAATCAAGACGCGCAACGCCGTCTGGCACAAGGCCGCAATCCCGAAAACCGACCTCGTGACGAGTTCGGAAGATATTTTCAAGCACCTCGCCTATCACGGGCTCGATTTCAACATCACGCCAAGAGCGAAGACGAAGCTCCGGGAGCTGCTCGTCCGTTATCGGCCCAAATCCTATGCGCTGTGCGTTCCGAAGGTCGGGTTTCACGACGGGGTGTTTGTGCTCCCCGATGAAACCATCGGGAACAGCAAAGGCCGCGCCGTCGTCTTTCAGCCGCACAAGCCGGTCGAGCATTTCTACCGAAAAGGCGGCAGCCTGAAAGGCTGGCAAGACGGTGTGGCGGCTTACGCGCGCGGCAACGACCGGCTCATGTTCGCGATCGCCGCCGCGTTAGCGCCGCCGCTCCTCGAGCCGATCGGCATGGAAGGCGGCGGCATTCATTTCCGGGGCGGGTCGACGGCCGGCAAGACCACCATCCTTCGAGCCGCGGGCACCGTCTGGGGCGGCGGCGGTCAATATGGCTTCATGCGCACCTGGCGGGCGACCGACAACGCGCTCGAAGCTGTCGCCGCCATCCACAACAATGCGTTTCTTGCCCTCGATGAGATCGCCGAAATCGAATCCAAAGCGCTCTTTCGGGCAGCCTACGCGCTCGCGAATGGTCGGCAGAAGGAGCGGATGCAAAGAACCTCCGATCTTCGCAGCGCATGCACCTGGCGGCTCCTCTTCATGTCCACAGGCGAAATCGGCATGGCCGAAAAGCTCTCCGAAGACCGCATGCGCGCAACGGGTGGCCAGGCGGTGCGGCTTGTCGAAATCAACGCCGACGCAGGCCACGGCATGGGCATGTTTCAAAGTCTGCACGGGTTCAAGGAACCAAAGCAGCTCGCCGAGGCGCTCAATGCGAGCGGGCGGGAGCATTACGGCCATGCGGCGCCCGCCTTCATTCGCCATCTGACAGGCGATCTTGAGCGGCTGACCGAAGGCGCGAAAGCCTTTATCGGCCGCTTCGTGCACCAAGCCTGCGCCAAAGATGCGGACGGCCAGGTTGCGCGCGTGGCGGGCCGCTTCGGCCTTATCGCTGCCGCCGGCGAGCTTGCGATCGCGGCCGCCATCGTGCCTTGGCGCCGCGGCGAGGTGCGTGAGGCGTGCAAGCGGCTGTTTCTCGAGTGGCTCGCCGCGCGCGGCACCTCGGGGCCGATCGAGACGCAGAACGGAATCCTGCAGGTAAAAGGCTTCATCGAGCTGCATGGCTCCTCGCGCTTCAGCTCCTGGCATACGCCCGGCCAGCCCACCCTGAACAGGGTTGGCTTCTACCGCATCTTCGATCAGGGAGCAGATGAGGAGCAGGTCGTCTATTACGTGCTGCCCGAAGGTTGGAAAGAGATCTGTCGCGGTCACGACGCGCGATCGATCGCCAGCGCCATGGTGGAGCGCGGCATTATCAAGCCCGACAACGATGGCAAGTATCAGCGCGTTGTCCGCCTGCCCGGCATGGGTCCGAGGCGGTGCTACGAAATCGATGCGTCGCTTCTGTTTGGTGATGAGGATGAGCCTTCACCGCATGTGAACGGCAGCGCTTGGGTGCTCGTCGGGCCGGATTTCACGGCGCCGGACCAATAGCGTGATCGCTTTTTCCGGGTAACAGGTGAAACAGGTGCTACATTATTGATATAACCTGACTTTTTCAGTTACACGGGACAGAGAAGCTCGTGTAACAAGTGTAACATCGCTGCACGTTTCGCCGAATCCTGATCGCGATATTCTCGCTTTAAGCCGGGCGTGTTACGCCTGTTACACCTCGTCAGTTTTCGAGTGTAACGGATATTTCTTCGTGACTTCAGCACTGTAACGCCTGTTACATGCGTTACACGGAAAGGAAACTATGCCGCGGACGAACCGGCGTTTGGCGGGGTGCTTTATTCAGGGTCTTCACGGGTCCCGGCGATAGCTGCAAGAGGCCGATTGCGGACTCAGGAGCTCTGGAGGATCTGGTCCGGTTTCGACTGCAAGGCAGACTGCCGGCCCTCGCCTACCGTCCGAAGCCGACGGTTATGGCGACGCGGAATGGGCGCGGCGGAGGCGCGAACGGGAATGACCTGCGCACGGTCTTGAGCGCGGCGTCGTCGAGAACGAGGCTGCCGGACGAGGCGGCGACGACCAGCGTTGCTGCATCGATGTCGCCATCGGCGAGAACGGTGAACGCTACTTTGGTGCTGCCCCTGAGGCGGCCGGCGCGCGCGCCTTCGGGGTTCACGAGGTTCGACTGGATGATCTTCGCGATGGCGCGCGAGTAGTCGTCGAGAAGCTCGGCCTCGGTCTTGCGCCGGATGGTCGTCTGCGTCTGCTGACGGAGATCGCCTGTGACAGGCATCGCGCCGGGCGCGGGAGGCGTCGGCGGCGGGGCGGGTTGGGGGTCCGGCGGAGGCGGCGGCGCGGGCCTATCCTCGGGAAGCGGCACCTCGTCCTCCTTCGGCGGTGGCGTCTCTTCCTTCGGCTCAGGCGGCGGCTGATCGGGTTGTTTCTGTTCTGGGGGAGGAGGCGGTGTTGCTGGCACGGGCGGCGGCGCGGCCTGCGCGAGCGTTTCCTCGGACTGCTGCATTTCGGCGATCTCGCCCTGGAGCTCGATCTGGAGCGTCGGCGGTTCGTCGTCCTCGCGCTCCGGCAGAGCGATAACGAAAGGCGCGGCGACGGCGGCATGCAGTGCGAACGACAGCGCATAGGCTTGCGCGATGGTCAGCGAGCGTCCCGCCATCGCTATTTCGCAACCTCGGTCTGGATCGCGACCTTCTTGAAGTCGAGGCGGCGCAACACATCGGCCACGTCGACGAAGATCTGGAACGGCAGATCGCGGTCGGCGCGAATGAGAAAGGCCGTCTCGGGCGGCAGCGCCTTCAGGTCGGCTTCGAGCGCTTCCTTCGAGACGGCCTTGCCGTCGAGGGCGATGCCGCCCGCCTTCGACAGTTCGATCATCTTCGGCTTCTGGGCATGCACGGCGGTCGCCTGCGCCTTCGGCAATGCAATCGGGATGTGCCCCGTCGCGATGAAGCTCGCCGTCGTCAGCACGATGGTGAGCAGCACCAGCATGATGTCGACGAACGGGATCACGTTCATGCTCTCGAAGGGCTTCTCATCCACGAGCCGTGCGCGCGGCTTCTTCCTGCCTCGCCTCCCATTCGAGCATCAGCACCTTCGCCCTGCGCACGAGCAGGTTGTAGGTGACAACCGCGACGATGGCGACGGCAAGCCCCACGGCAGTGGCCTTCAGCGCGAGCGCTAGCCCCACCATGATCTTGCCCGCGTCCGTCGAGGTCGAGAAGTCCATGCTGTAAAACGTCAGCATGATGCCGAGCACGGTGCCGAGGAGGCCGACATAAGGCGCGTTACTCGCCACCGTGGCGATGGCGACGAGCCGCTGCGACAGCGCGATTTCAAGCGATTTCGCGCTCGAGAATGCGCCGAGGTCTACGCGCCGGAAGAAGGCGAAGCGTTCGATCGCGGTCGCCACCACCACGACGCTCGCGGCGGCGAGAACGCCGAGAATGCCATAGTCGATAGCGCCGTGAAGCCATTCGGTCTGCATCTGCGTCCCTAGTCCTGTCGGATCTGCACCACGTTCGCGCTCTGCCTGATCGCGCCGATGGCGTCATGCAGCGCGAAGAGGTCGGCGATGGTCATGGCGACGGCGGCGCGCGGAAGCGGCGTGCCGTCGGGCGCGATCTCGACGAAGGACAGGCGCGCGTTCGGCCCCGACAGCGTGAGATAGGCCTTGTTCACGAAGGTCGCCGGAGTCTGGAACGCCTTTTCGATCTCGGCGGCGGCGACCGGCGCGACGGGGGCTTGCGATGCAGTTTCAGTCATGGGTTTCCCTTTGCTGGATCAGAACAGCACGCCGGCCTGGAACAGGGCCTTGAAGCTGTCGTCGTATTTCTCCGCGCCGCCGGTTGCGCCGTAGCTCCAGGCGACGATGCCGCGCCCGATCACATACCGCCCCGGCAAATATTCATAGGTCGAGTTGTAGGAGAGACCCACATCCTTCAGGCCGGAGAACTTCGGCAGCGTGGTGTAGCTCGCATCCTCGATCCAGCCGCCCGCGACATCGGTAAAGAGGCCGACCGAGTGGCGATAGCCCTCGAAGGTCAGCGGAATCGCGTATTTCAGTTCCGGTGTAACCACATAGCCCGTGTCGACAGAGAGCCCCTCGTCGAAGCTCCGCACGCCGGTCTGGCCCGACAGCGAGAACTGCTCGCTCGAATCGAGGTTGCCCGACATCGCCTTCTGGCCGCGCGCAAACACGGAGAAGGACACATCGTCGAGAAGCGCGACGGTCGCCTGCGCGGAGCCCGCGATCTTCCAGAATGTGCCATTGGTATCGACGCCCGCACGGTTCTGCGCGAGTTCCACCGCGTTCGGGATGTCCAGAAAGCCGCCGGTGCCCGACGCTTGCAGGCTCGTCGCAAGCGGCAGCCCGAAGAGGCTCGACAGTTGATCGCGCTGCACCGCCGCCGTGCCGAGATCCATGCGCCGCGTCGACGTCGTCGCACCCCACACCTCGTCGTGGAGCTCCTTGTGCGTATAGGTCGCCGTCGTCCAGATGCTGTCCTCGCGCGAGCGCTTCACGGCGTATGCGAGCGAGCCGCCGATGGCGTCCGCCGTGCCGGTCGCGTCGAGCGTGTCGTAGACGCCGCCGAGTTCGTAGGTGGTGCGATAGGCGAAGACTTCGCCGCGAAGACCGTCGAAACCGATGGGCGCGTTATACGCCACGCGGCCGTTCAGGATGCCGGTCGTGTCAGACACCATGCCGAACACCGACAGCTTGTCGCCGAGGCCGAACGGCGAGTTGACGTTGAGGCCGCCCGACGCGCGGTAACGCCCGGTGTAGGGGCCGCCGAGATTGTCGCCCATGACATAGCCGTCGATCAGCCGCGCTTCGGGCACGGCGAAGGCAAGGTCCGATGTGCCGGCGGCGCGGCCGGGCTCGATGGTGACTTTCGGCAGTCCTGCGCCAGGCGTGTCGGACAGGAGCAGCATGGACCGTTCGAGATCGGCCTTCTTCACCGCGTCGCCGGGCGCGAGGTTCGCGTCGATCACGCTCTTGACGAGCCAGTCGTCGACAAGCGAAACGTTCTTCACTGCAAGCCCGCCAAGATGGCCTGTCACGACCTCGATCCTGAGCGTGCCGCCGCGCGCGTCCTGCTTCGGCACGTAAGCCTTGGCGAGCATGTAGCCCTTCTCGCGCAGCGCCGCCGTCACCTTCGCCGCAGCCTCGTAGATCTGGCCGAGCGTGAGCCGCCTGCCTTCAAAGGGCTTCAGGATCGCCGCCAGTTCGCCCGCGTCGAGCGCATCCGCGCCGTGGACGGCAAGGCGCTTCACGACAAGCGTGCCGCCGCCCGACAGCGTGAACTCCTCCTGTCCGAGCCCTGGAATGACGGGACGCGGCGCAGCTTTCGGGAGAGGCTCGGCGCGCCGCGCTTCCTCGGCCTGCCGCGCCGCGTCGCCCGCATTGTAGGATGGCGGCGTCTGAGCGAGCACCGCGCTAGAGGAGAAGAGGACGACGGAGCCAAGAAGGAGCGCGACGAACGACGACTCGCTAAGCCGCGGAAGGCATGCAGCAGCCGAGTCTCTGGCTGCGTGATCGTTCGTATGCTGAAGGGACGCGAGCACGGAGTAGCTTGCGCGAGACTTGCCTAATGCAAAGCCCAAGCTTTGATGGCCGGAAATGCGAGGTGCGGTCATGGTCGAAGTCTCGTGAAACGTTTGCGGGAGAAGCGAGGCCGGTGCCGGCCGGATGCGTGGCGGTGGGCCGGACCTTCGCCCGGCCGCCGGGGACGCTTATGGAGCCTTCGGCGCGGGCGCGGACGGCGCGCCTTGCGGAGCTGTTGCGCCGCCCGCATCGGGCTTCGCCTCAAGATCGAAGCGCTTGCCTTCGACCTCGATCGACTTCAGACGCGCATCGTAGTTCGCATCCGGCGCGCGCCGCGCTCCGGCCGACGCCGCCTGACGCCGCCGCCGCTCAGCCTCGTCCGACGCCGCGCTCGGCGCACCCTCTATAGAAGCCGCAACATCCGGCCCCGCCGCAGAAGCCACAGCCTCTGCACCCGCCGATGCTTCGACGGGCGTCGGCGGAGTGGCGCTTTCCGCCGCAACAACCGCGACTCCCACCACGCCGAGATGGCCGACTTCGTCCGCCAACGGCGAACCGCCCGTGGCCGTTTTGCCGTCGAACACGTTTTGGATGCCCTGTGCCGCGCCAACCGAATTGCCGGACCGCTGCGCGGCTGTGACGGTACCGAAGTCTTTCGTGTTTAGCGCCGCGGCACCGCCGTGGAACTGGGTTGCCGTCAGATGCGTGCCGTTCGCCTGATTCACCGCGTCGAGGATCGGTGTTCCGCTTCCGCCGCCGTGATTGTGGTCGCCGCTGGGTACGAAGTTGCCGCGCCCATCGTTTGCGATACCGGCGTTGTCCTTGTTGAACGCGTTGAACACGGAGAACCCGCCGTAGTCGGACATTGTAAATCCGGCGAAACCGCCAAGAAGTTGCGTGCGACCGCTTTCCGCGCTCACGCGTCCGCTAGAGGAGGAGTTGGCGATCACACCGATGCTGATGCCAACAAAACCACCCGCGCCGGCCGAGGCATAGGATGAAATATCGGATACGGCGTAGGCGTCCTCGCCGAAAGCAAGGCCATAAAGCTGACTGTCGAGCATCCGGACATTGCCGGTCGCATAGCTCGAATAGATGTTGGCGCTGTCAAGTTCACCCGCGAACCCGCCGACATAGTCCACACCTGTGACATTTCCGGTGGCGTAGCTGTTGCGGACAGCCCCCTCCGAGACGATACCGGCAAAACCGCCGGCGATCACAAACATTCCGATCCGTTTTGGGTCTTTGCTCGCGTGCACCGTGCCGGTCGCATAGCTGTCGAGGATCACACCCGTTGTCCAGCCCGCGAAGCCGCCGACGCGCGAATAGCCCACCGTCGTGACATTGACCCGTGAATAGGAGTTGGAAACATAACCCGCCGTGGCACCAGCAACGCCCCCCACGTAACCTTCATTTCGGACTTCACTCGGATCCTGATTTATCGCTTCGGTCTGCGTTGCGTGGATGTCGCCGGTAACGAACACGTTGCGCAGGCTGCCGGAATTACCTTGCCTGGAAACGAGGCCGCCGACCTCGCTCATCCCTTTGTCGACGACATCGATATCAATATTGACGAGACCGAGATTTCGGATGGCGCCGTCGTCGGTGATATAGCGGAACCAACTCCCATCGGCATTGGTGTGCGTATAACCGGTCGCCCCAAAAGTGATCCAGACAAGGCCGCCCTGTGTCGAGGTAAGATTGGACACGGTGTGGCCGAAACCTTCGAGGTTTCCGGTCATGACGCTGGAATTAAATCCGATCGGCGTCCAGTCGCTGTAGGCGGACAAGTCGATATCGGTTCCAAGCACATAGTATCCGTCGATTTTCTTGTAGCTGCACGATGAGTCTGCGCACGTTGACTGATAGCGTATCGCGTCCAGTTCGGCGGCGTTTCGAATGACCGTGTAAGTTTTGAGATCGCCTTCGGCGCCAAGACGCACCGTCCCGCTGGTGTTGAGATTGATCTTGCCCGCAAAGCTGTCCGCGTCCGTCCCGTTGGGATTCTTCGAATAGGCCATATCGATGCCGTAGAGCCAGACGTCGAGATCCGTGGTCACGCTGCCCTTGCTTTGGAATCCGCTCCTGCCGTAACTGGCGTTGAAATTCGCGGAACCGCCAATATCGACCACCGTGTTAACGTTGATGTCCTTGTCCGCATCGAGCGTGAGCGTGTTTTTGCTCCAGCCGAAGGCTTCACCGATGACGATGTTGCCCGCTGCGGACTTCAGCGTGACATCGGCGCTCGCCAGCGTTTCCATCAGAGTTGCGGCGCGGACGTGGGTGCCTACGGCTGCGTCGCCTTTCATGACGAGCGTCCAGAGCCCGGCCTGACCGTTCCCGCCAGCGAGCACATGGCCGCCCTGCGCGATGGTGACGGTTTCGGCTGCCGTCGCGATGCGCCCGCCCGCGCCCGTCGCCGACGAGGCGTCGAGCGTGCCGCCGACCTTCACCGAGCCGGTGAGCGTGCCGGTGCTCTTGAGCCGCCCGGTCGTCGCCGGGTCGAGTGTGGTGGCGTCGCTCGAAGCGAGCACGATGTCGCCGCCTGCCGCGCGGATCTTGCCGTTCACCGCGACCGCACCGCCGAGGAGCGCGACATAGCCGCCGTCCCTGACCGTGATCTGCCCGTCGACAGACACACCGCCGCCCGCACCGTCGAACACGAAGGTGCCCGCGTCGAACGTCTCGTTCGCAAGCGCCTGCGCCGACGCCACGAGGCTCCCCGCGTTTACCACCGACGTTGACGAGAACAGAACGCCCGCCGTGTTCACGATGAAGACCGTGCCGTTCGCCTTGATCGCCCCTGCGATCACCGACTGCTCGTTGCCGATCACGCGGTTCAGCGTAACGGACGTGGCGTTCGGCTGATCGAAATTCACCACCATGGTGTAGGGCACCGAGAAGCGCTGCCACTCGATGATCGCCTTGTCCGAGGATTGAGCGATGTTGGTGACGGTCGCCGTCCGCGTGATGGATGCCGTCCCGCTCACCACCGTGCCGGCCGAGGGGCCGGAAAGCGTCGTTGTTTCCGCGCCGTGCACCCAGACCGTGCCGGTGGCGCCCGCCAGCGTGTAGTTGCCACCCGTCTGCGAGAGCGCCAGGCCGGACGTGTCGGCGACTGTCTGCAATCCTTTCGCGGCGCCCGCAATCGACACGGAGCCTCCGAGCGTCACTGTGTCACCCGCCACCGCGTTGGCGACGAGGAGATCGCTCGCCCCGACGTTCGTGTTGCCGTCGTAGGCGGTCGAGCCGATGAGTCGCACCGTGCGCGGCGTTATCGTCGCCGAGGCATGGCCCGTGGCAAGCGTATAGTTGCCCGCGTCGCCGCCCGACAGCGTGCCGTTCACGGTTACGCTCCACGAGCCCGCATTCTTGTCGGCGAAGAACGCCGATGTGGACGCGACGGTCACGACGTCGCCGGCCACGACGCCGTTCAGCATGGCCGCCGTCACCGCCGCATCCGCCGTGCCGTCATACTCGCGGTTCGCGACCGTATAATCCGCCGTGATCGCTTTCGGCGTGATGGCGCCGGTCGCCGAGCCGCTTGCCGCCACGTAGTTGCGCGTCTCGGTCCCGTCCGCATAGGCGAAGCCGTAGTCGAACGCCACGGCAATGCCCGTGCCTGCGTTCCTGCTGGCGTAGGTGGCGGAGCGGAAGACCGTGGTGACGTCTTCGCCCTCAACACCGGCCAGCGTGCCGCCGCTGACGGTCGCCGCCGTCGTGCCGTCGTAGACCTTGTCGGCGACGGTCGCGCCGGAAACGGTCACCGTCTTCGGGTTCAGCGCGACATAGCCCTGGATGTTGGCATAGCCGGATGACGCGAGCACCTTGCCCGCCTCGTGCACCCCGGCGTTGAGTTTGTTGTAGACCGAAAGCTCGCTCGCGGCCGGAGCGTAGGCGAACGCATCCGCCGTATCGCCCCACTGGAGCCCGACATAGGTGAAATCGCTCGCCGCATAGCTCTCGCCGTAGGTCTTCGCGGCGGTGTTGAGCGTCACGGTCACGGGGATCGTCTTCAGGATCGGATGCCCTTCCGCCGACGACGCCCAATACGCGCTATCAAACCCCGCGTAGTTCGCAAGGCTTCGCGCATCATCCGCGGTAAGCATGGTCGCGCCTGTCGTCTTGCGCGCGGATCCATTCTGCGTCCAGTAAACGTTCGTCAGCGTGCCTTTCGATCCGCCGGCAAAGCCGTAGGCCGTGCCCCCGCTGACCGTCGAGGCCGTATAAGATTGGGAGATCTGGATGTCGGTTGACGAGCGGGTCGCAACAAACCCGGCAGCGGTCCCACCCGTTAAAGCCGTGACGGCGCCGCTCGAATAGGCGTTGGAGATCGAGCCGCCGGTCATGCTGCCGACAAAACCACCCGCGTTGTATGCCCGGACAGTGCCTGTCGCGTAGGAATTGGTGACGAAAGCTGTCGTCGAAGCACCACCAAGAGTGCCAACCAGACCGCCGGCCGTAGCGAGAGTTCCTCCAGCATCGACGCTCGCATCGGACCAGGATCTGTCGATGGCGCCGCCGTACATCTTTCCGAGCAGGCCGCCCAGTATTGTCGAGTTCGAGACGGACTTCACACTTCCGCTCGCATGAGACGCGACGATTTTCGCTCCGTAAACTCCGTTCATTTCGCCAGCAAGAACGCCAACCGTCGAGCCTTGGCCGGTTGCCTCGATGTCGACATTTGCGTAATCGTAGGCCATGAGGCCGTAATTAGAAGCCACCATGCCACCGACAATGGAAGTGCCTCCGAGGGTGATCGATCCGCTTACGGAGCTGTTCGCGATGGTCCCATAGTTGTATTGTGTCAAAATCGCGCTGTAGCCGGTCGCAGTCGGAGCGGCAAACGAGGCGCCTGTGACCGCAACATTGCTGAGTGTCTTGCCTTCAGCGACGACACCGATCAGCGCAGGCACATTACCCAGCACGGTATTGTCGATCTTCACATTCGATATCGTGTGACCGAAGCCGTTGAAGTTCCCGGAAAAGGCCGTGGCGGCTGAGGTCCCTATTCCAGCGACGAGTGCGTTTTCGAAGTCGAGATCACTTCCGAGCACATAGTTCTTCGCGAGGTCGGCAGCCTGGTTAGTGGCGTCGCCGATGGCGTTGAAGTCCGCGACGCTGTTGATGACGCTGTAAGCCGCGCCTTGAAGCGTGACCGAGCCGTTGCCCGCGAAGTCGATCTTGCCGCTGTACGTACCAGAGGCTCCCAACGTTGTGTAAAGCCCGTAGGGCGCGCCGTTGAAGAGGCCGGAAGTATTGTTGCCTGAACCCCAGTTCGCCGTGAAATTCGCCGTGCCGCTTGCGGAAAGCACGCTGTTCACCACGATATTTCCAGCGGATGTCAGGGTCAGTGTGTTCTTGTACCAGGTGATCGGATCGTTGACGACGATATCGCCGTGGGTCGTTACGATCTCGTAGCTGCCCTGCGTCGCGAGATAATTCGAGATGAAGTTTCCCGTCACGTCTCCGGCCGTACCGATGGTGAAGCCGATGGGATCGACGAGCCATGTGCCGCCGCTCCCGGCGCTGGCAAAGGTCAGTAGCTTTGCGCTGTCGGCGATTGTCACCTTGTCGCCTGAGGTTTCGATGAAGCCGCCGTCGCCGCCCGATGGCGCGGAGGCGTCGAGCGTGCCGGAGACTGCCGTCTTGCCGCCTTGCGCCAGAAGCTTGATCGAGCCCTTTTTTGAGCTTCCGCCCGTCAGATCGGCGAGCGTGCGCGCCTGAATGATGCCGGTGTTGTTCACCTGCGCCGCGACGAGCGAATCCGCCGCCTTCGCGGAGAGGATCACGCGGCCGCCGTCCGCCCGGATCGCCTGTTTGTTCGCGACGAGCGCTTCGAGCGTGCCCTTGTCGATGGTGATGTCTGCGAGCGCGTCGCCCTCGAAGTTGAGCGTGATCTTGTCGCCGGAAGCCAGCGCCACCGTGCCGAGCGTTGCGGTGATCGCGCCTTCGTTGGAGACGGTCTTGCCGAGCAGCGAGACATAGCCGCCGTCGCGCGTGGCGATCGTGCCCTGGTTCACCACCGAGCCGGATGACGTGCCCGAAAACGTATAACGCCCCGCGAGAAAGTCTTCGTTGACGATGTCGCGCGTGGACGCCACCAGCGCGCCGACATTCACCTGCGCCGACTTGCCGAACAGCACGCCCGCCGAGTTCACGATGAACACCTGGCCGTTCGCCGTCAACGCGCCGTCGATGACGCTCTTCTCGTTGCCGGTGACGCGGTTCAGCGTGGCCGAAGTGTAGGACGGCTGGGCGAAGGTCACGCTCTCATTCGCGCCCACCGAGAAGCCGGTCCAGTTGATGATCGCCTTCTGGCTCGACTGGGTGATGGTCGTCGCCGCGCCCGCGCTCGTGATCGCAGCCGATCCCGACACCACCTCGCCGCCCTGCGGGCCCGCGATCACCGGCGGCGCGAAGGCGAGAAGTGCCGCGGCGGCCGTCAGTGTGGCGAGGGTGTGGAAGGATAGCTGTGCGGGTCTTGTTTCAGGCGTTCGAGCGGGGATTTTGTTTCCTGCGCTGCCACTTCTCTTGCGCCCACGCGCATTTGCTCGTCCGACCGACGCCATGCCCCACCTTTGATGTAACGACGCGCAATGGCCGCCCAAGGCCGTTGCAACCTGTCTGCCCGGACAGATTGTCCTTACGGTAGCTTTCCCTTTCGCCTTCTCCTATGATTGCGATCATACAGCTTCCTGCAAAGCGCGCTGTTCCTGTCGCTTTCGCCAAAGCTGTAGCGTTTATGATACAACTTGCGCGCCAAAGGCTTCCATACTGCGCCGGGATTTCTACTTTTGCCATTGTCGAGAAGAGGATTTTCGCTGTCGCGACGTTGCACCTACTGCAATGCTCTTGTATCGCGAAGCGTGATGGTGCGGCCCGAACGGGAAATCTCGCCGTCTCTCTCCATCTGGGTGAGCGTCCGATAAAGCGCTTCATGCGTGAGACTAAGTTCGGCAGCGAGATCCTTGATCGTGCCCGCCACTTCGACGTGTCCGTCCTTGGCGGCGGTGAGCGCGAGATAGTGTCTGACCCGCTCGCGCGCCGAATGCATCCCCAGCCGCTGAACGCGCGCTCTGGTTGTCATCAGCTCACGGGCCAGCATGGCGGCGTAGGATTTCGCAAAATCAGGGTTGCGCTCGAATTCGGAGAGGAGCGCGGCCTTCGGGTAGAGGCGAACAGTCGATTTCTTTATCGCTGTGGCGTCGCAATGGTAGACTGACGAAAAGATTGACGCCTCGGCCAAATGATCGCCCGGTCGCGCAATATGAAGCACCACTTCCTTGCCGCTCGCATCGATGCGGGAGAGGCGCACTGCACCGGTGACGATCTCATAAGGTCCGACCGTGCGGCTTCCGTTGTGGAAAAGCACTGCTCCCGCGTTGAAGCACTGCACGACGGTCGTTTCGGGGATGAAACCGTGGAGGCATTCCTCGATCGACATGGGCCTCTCCCTCGTCAAAGAAGATATAGGAACACACCTCTGGCCCAAGAAGCAATTTCACTCAAATTGCCCGGCTGTGAAGCTTATAAGGCTTTGCAGTGTCGAGACGCCGCCATCTCAGACACACACTGCCCGTCTCTCGCCCAGCGCCGCGGCCACATCGGGGCTCGCAAGGAATGCCGCCGCGGCAGCATAAACTGCGGCGATGCCACTGACCGGCCTGTTTGCCACTTCCGCCGAAATGCGGGCCGGATTTCCTGAAAGCACAGCGATGCGGTCGGCAAGGCGCACGGCTTCGGGCGCGTCATGGGTAACGAACAAAGCGGCGGCTCCGGCGCGCACGACCTCATCGCGCAGCATGTCCTGCAATTCGCTGCGCAGCGAGGAGTCGAGGGCCGTGAAAGGTTCGTCCATGAGAAGCAGGTCGGGGCCAACAGCCAGCGCGCGGGCCACCGCAACCCGTTGCGCCATACCGCCAGAAAGCGCCGTCGGGTGCTTTTCCAGATCGCTACGCGAGAAGCCAAGGCGAAGGAGGAGTTGCGCGGCGCGTTCCCGACGCTCACCGCGCCCGAGACCCATCGCCTTCAGCCCGAAGGCCGCGTTGTCGAGCGCGCTCGCCCACGGCATCAGGCGCGGTTCCTGAAATACCACCGCCGTGCGCCGGAACCCGTTCGATACGCGCCCTGTTTGCGGTGCGATCAGGCCAGATGCGAGACGAAGCGTCGTCGTCTTTCCGCAACCCGAAGACCCGAGAAGCACGACCACCTCGCCCGGCGTCACGCGAAGGTCGAGCGCCGACAGGACGGGGCCTGCTCCAAAGGAATAACTGGCCGCCTCGAAAATCAGCATGGTCGAGCGCCGGGCGAGGCATGCCGCCGGAAGAGAATGCGCAATGCCGCTTCGCTCGCGAGGACGACGAGAAGCACAATGCCGATCCACGCCATGGTTTCCGGGAGATCGAGATTGGCGCGGGCAGTCTCGATCTTGCCGCCGATCCCGGACCCGCCGCCGAGAACTTCTGCCATGACCGCAACTTTCCACGAAAACGCGGCTGCCGTGGCGAGTGCGGGGAACACCGCGGTCGCGAGTTGGGGCGCTATGATGTCGCTGAGACGCAACCAGCGCGGCGCTCCGTACGCGGAAGCCATCTCGTCGAGCGCAGGATCGCGGGCAAGCGCGCCCTGAAGAGCCGCGCCAAACACGATGGGGAAGACGGTCATCACCACAGTGAACGCCGGTTCGATGGTCGACGGCCCGAACCACAGGAGCGCAAGCACCACCCAGACGATAGGCGGAATACCGAGAAGCATCGCCGCCACGGGCCCGAGCGCCGAGCGAAGCGGAAACAGATGGGCGCTCGCAACGCCGAACGCGACACCAGCTGTCGCGCCAACGACGAAACCTGCGAGCGATTGCCTGAGCGTGGCAACGATGGCGGGAAACGCCTCGCCCGATGCAAAAAGCCGGACGATCTCGCCGCCCGTGTTGCCAAGAGACGGCATCACGAAAGGCCCCCAGAGGCGATGCGCCCCCTCCCACGCAGCGAGAAAAAGCAGGATGCCGAACGCGGCCCATGCCGCGCCGCTCGTGCCTCGCATCACAGGTCGAGATAGAAGTCGTCGTCGGGAAGTCGTCCGCCGAGCGCATCGGGGGAGAGGTCGAGGATCGCGCTATAGAACGCTTCGAGTTCGGTTTTCACGGCGCGGGCCGGGATCACGTCCATGTTGAAATGATCGAGCGCCTGCGCGAACACCTGCGGGCGCGCGCCGAGTGCCTTGCCGGCGAGTTCGCCCGCTGCGTCACGGTTGGCGAAGATCCAGTCCTTCGCCCTCGGCAGCCCGGCCTTGAGCGCGGGCACCAGTTCGGGACAGTCGTCGAGGAGGCTCTGATGGACGGCGATACCCGCCATCGGGATTTTCGAGTCCTTGTGCTTCTGCCAGACATCCTGAAGACTGATCGCGCGACGAAGCGTGCGGCCCGCCTGGGAGGCCATGAAAATGGAGCCTGTTGCCGGAGGCTCTGACAGAATTGCGGTTTCCACCCTGCCCGCCGCGAGCATGTGCGCCGCCTCCATCGGCGTCTGCACATAGGTGAGCGTCATGTCCCGATCGGGGTCGAGGCCTTCGAGCTTCGCCACCGCGCGGAAGGTCAGATCCGGCATGTCGTTTCGGAAAAATCCGAGGATCGATTTTCCCTTGAGATCGGCGAAGGTCTGGATCGAGATGTCGGCGGTGACAATGGACAGATGCCCCATGCTAAGAATGCAAAGCAGGCGGATCGGCATGCCTCGATTGGCGAGGTTGGCGGGCACGTGGGAAGGCGTGGTGAACAACCGCGTGCGGCCAGAGACAAGGCTCGCGCGGAGTTCGTCGGGCGCTCGCCACAGCCGAAAGCTCGCACCGGGAAGGGCGTCCGAAAGCCCGCCCTCTTCAAGAAGACGGGCAAGAATGAGGCTTGCGCCGTTCGGCGCGGCAAGGACTTCAAGGTACGGCACGGGATTCGCGAAGGCGGATGCGTAGGGCAATGTCGACGCGGCCGAGGCGCCGACTGCCAGTTCAAGAAAACGCCGGCGAGAAAATTCCGTCATGATAGCCCCCGTAAAAGCGGGGGGAGCTATATCCGATCCCATACATGTTGTCGACACCTTCGCCGGCGGTTGCGTCTCGAGCCGACGCTCAAGCGGACGTCTATTTGATCACGTGGATTGTCCCCTATCGACCCATCTCGACGAACAGCGCGCAACTTTTTTGATGCGGTTCCGTCGATGGATAAGGCTGAATGCTAACCTGCCTTCAAGGCCGCTGGCGCGGGCACGGCGCAGAGGGTCGGTTTGTCCCGCGCTGTGGTTTGTCGGTGTTTTGGCTTTGCCTTCTGCCAACGGCTCCCATTATCTTGGCTCAATGACACAGATATTCGATCCGAGGCTCGATATCCTGCCCGCTTCGCAGCGCCGCCTTTGGGACGAACTCGGCGATACTCCGGCAGACTTCATCCTTTATGGCGGTACCGCTCTCGCCTTGCGGATTGGCCATCGAAAGTCTGTGGATTTTGATTTTTTCAGTTCAGAACCGCTTGATCCCGCCAAGCTTCTTGAACAGGTTCCCTATCTCAAGAATGCCAGTGTTATTCAAAGCGAAGTCAACACGTTGACTGTCACTGTGCGAAGGCGCGGTCCTGTAAAGCTCTCCTTTTTTGGAGTGCCTCGTTTGCGGCGAGTTGGCGAAACGAGCAAAGCGCCTGTGACCGGATTAAGAGTCGCATCGCTGCTGGACCTCGCAGGAACCAAGGCTGCCGTGGTTCAAAGAAGGGCCGAGGCAAAGGATTACATCGATGTTGCCGCGATTTTGTCAGAGGGCAGCATCGATCTTCCGCTCGCTTTGGCGAGTGCAAAGGCGATCTATGGCGCGCAGTTCAATCCGCAAAATACCCTCAAGGCGCTTGTGTTCTTTGATGAAGGGAATTTGCAGGGGCTCTCGCAGCGCATAAAGAAGCAACTCGTAGACGCCGTCCGCGGTGTTGATCTTTCAAAATTGCCCCATCTGACCGGTGAGAAGCTCGATCAGGGACGAAAGCGGTGAGAGAGATACCCTTGACGCCAGAAACTTCGAGGATCGCTAGGCGGATCATCTGGTTCGAGCGGCCGTCTGCTGCGCTTTCCGATCCCGTTCGTTTCATGGCCTACGCCATGGCGCGCGCCACCCATGAGGACATGCAGGTGCTTCGCCGCTATGTCCTGCCGGAAGACTTCGTCGAGGCGCTCGATCGGGCGCCGCCTGGGATCATCGACGCGCGATCCTGGGCGTATTGGAATTTGATTGCGGGCCGTTATCCCGCGCCTCCTTTGCCCAAGAGACAGCTTTAAGGAGTCGCTGTTCGGTTGAATATGGCGTCGCGATCACGATTTGGCGGCACGTTCCACGGCTGCCAGAGATTGAGCGAGACTGTCGAGTTCATCGTCGACTTGGCGGGATAGGCTTCGAAGCCTAATGTGACGCGCGGTATCGTCTGCCGCTCGGGAGGTGTTCGCCGCGTCGTCGATCAGTTCGCGCGCATAGCGCAGCAAAGCCTTGAGACTTTTGAGGTCCGCGACAGTAAGCTTCATGGGCATACCCCCACGCTCGCCAATGTGTTAGCGTCACAATGCTTATGGCTATGAATGTATATATAATACAATGAAGGTGTCAACGATACAATTGAAGATGGCGCGCGCGGCTCTAGGCTGGACCATTCGTGAGCTGGCCGAGAGGGCTCGCATTCACGTCAATACCGCCCAACGCATCGAGGCCGGTCTTCCGGCGCAGAGCGCAACGCTGCAAACGGTGCAGCGCGTCTACGAGGACGCTGGACTGGAATTCATTTTCGCCGATAGCGGCGGTGGGCCAGGCGTCCGTCTGAAATTGAACGCCGAGGTGCCAGCGCCTGGAGGCCGCTTAGATGAAGGCGAAGACAACGAGCCCGACGGCCTGAAGGCTCTCGATTGCGAGTTGGTCGACCATTGGCGCAAGCGGCCACAGCTTTGGCACTCGCTTTCGGAGACAGGTCAGCGTGTGCTGTCCCGCGAAATGTTTGGCGAGGATTGCGCAAACGAGGTGCGCCCCGGAGAATGAGGCGCG